>JAYTUF010000179.1:0-9944 GCA_043744755.1 Anatilimnocola sp. | reverse complement strand
GCAAAGAAAGAGGCCTTCTTCAATTCCCCCCATTCGGCAAAATCACGCTAGCAAATCCCCGGAACCGGAATTAGCGTTTTCGGCACTAGCGTCCGGTTCTGTCGTAGGAACCGTGGGCAAGCGCCCAGCGGCTGATCAGGACCGCGGCATTCTAAGAGAGATGCAGAGGCATCGCCAATTGTTTGTCTGAATCCTGAATTGGCCCCGGCGTAGGCCGGCAACAAGCGTACTCGCGCAGTTCCGGCAGATGCTGCAAATCATGCCGGAACTTCGGAGTACCTCGTTCCGGCCTACGCCTCGCCCCGTATACTGACGTATTCGCCACGTCGTCGCAGGCCAGGAGTTGTTCGTGCAGATCATCGCGTACCCGCATTCCACGCTCCGGCATGTTTCCAAGCCGATCCGCCGCGTCGATGCCGAACTGAAGCAACTGATTCGCGAGATGTTCGCGCTGATGTACACAGCCAAAGGAATTGGCCTGGCCGCGAACCAGGTGGACCTGCCCCTGCGACTGTTCATCATGAATCTGGAATCCGACCCTGAGAAAGGCGAAGAGTTGGTCTTCATCAACCCGGTCATCAGCCAGCCCAAGGGGTCGGCCGAGTTTGAAGAAGGCTGCCTCAGTCTGCCAAGTCTCTACGGCCCTGTGATTCGCCCCAAGCAAGTTCGCATCACCGCCTATGGCCTCGATGGCAAGGAAGTTGACTTTACCGCCACCGATTTGCTCGGCCGCTGCGTGCAGCATGAAGTCGATCATCTGGATGGCGTGATGTTCATTGACCGAATGAGTGCCGGGGCTACCGCCGATATCCAAGAGGAACTGTTCGACTTTGAAACGGTCTTCAAGAGCCAGCGCTCGACCGGCGGCATCGCCAGCGATGCGGACCTCGCCATCGGGCGGAAGAAGTGGGAACAGAAATACTGCTGAATGGGTTTGAGGACGAAAGCACGATGCGTTTGCTCATGATGGGGACCGGCCCGTTTGCCGTGCCGACGTTTCGCGCGCTGCTCGATTCGCCGCATGAGGTGCTCGCGCTCGTGACGCGTCCCACGCCGCCAGCCAAGGGGCGCGAAAAGGCCAGCTTGAATCCGATGCGAGATCTGGCGGAGGAACGAGGCCTGACGGTTTATGCGCCAGACAGCATTAACATCGACGAAGCGGCGATCCGACTGCGCGAATGGAATGCCGATCTGTTTGTCGTCTGCGATTATGGCCAGATACTTTCCCGCGCTGCGCTTGGCCTGGCTCCGCTCGGAGGAATCAATCTTCATGCGTCATTGCTCCCCAAGTATCGCGGCGCGGCGCCGATCAACTGGGCTATCTTGCAGGGCGAAGCCGAAACGGGGATCACGGTCATTCACATGACGCCTCGGCTCGATGGTGGTCCATGCCTGGTGGTTCGCAGCACACCGATTGGCCCGGAAGAGACGGCGCCGGAACTTGAACGGCGGCTGGCGGAGATGGGCATCGCCGCGGTGCGGGATGCCATCGAGCAGCTATCTACTTGGGATCGTGTTTCGCCGCTCGGTGTTCTGCAACCCGCGTCGAAAGTCACCAAAGCGCCGCGGCTGGCGAAGGCCGATGGCTTGATTGATTGGACCAAGCCCGCGGCGTTCATCCAGCGACAAGTGCGGGCGCTCAAGCCTTGGCCTACGACCTATACGCATTGGCAGCGGCCGCAGGGTGAACCGCTACGGGTGATTGTGGATCGTGTGGCGGTTCGTGTGGCGGTTCGTGACGAGACGGTTAGCGCTGCTCCGGGAATCGTTGTGGCGAGCGATAGCCAGCAACTCGTCATTGCCACGGGCGAAGGCCAAATCGCCATCGACGCCTTGCAACCCGCGGGCAAGCGCGTGCTGCAGATCAGCGAGTTCTTGCGCGGCTATCCCGTCAAAGTCGGGGAGCGCTTTGGATAGTCGCCTTTCGCTCCGCGAAAGGACGTTCTTTCGCGGAGCGAAACACGACATTAGTGCTCGCCGTGCGGTACTTGAGCGACTGGCCCCACCGACAGTTCACTCACGATCCAGAAAGAAACTTGCCGCAACATCCAGCCGATGATCGGCAGCAGCGGGGTGATGATCCAGAGCAAGATCTTGTAGCGGTTGCCTTCAAACAACGGAATCGCCACATCGCCCCAGCCCGCTAAGTCTGTTTCGAGGATGCCCAAGATAGCCACCAGCGCCGGCAGAGCCATCATCACCCCCAGCGTCGCGGGGAGCAGGACCATCGTGAACATCGCCCGCCGCAGCGGCTGCGTCACGCCTGCCCGCGAAAGAAAACCCACGCCGAACAGCCACAGCAGGCTCACCGCGAACATCAGAAAACCGAGGATGGCCGGAAAGAGCCGCGTTTGTTCGATGCCAATCCACGACACGCTGAAGCCGAGCGCGAGTTGGAGTTGTAGGATCAACCAGACGAAATCGGTAAGCATGAACTGCGTGGGGGCCTGCAGCCGGCCACCCTGTTCATTGATAGGCTGAATCATCCACCGGGCGAGCAGCGACGCGCTGACGATGAAGTAGACGACTAGAAACAATAGGAACCACATGCCCAAGCCTGCACGTGAAATCGAACGGAAAAGAAATTAGAAGAGTGACTTCATTATTACCACAACGTGTAGCCGCCGTCGATGACAAGGCCCGCGCCGGTCATGTAGCGTGAGGCATCGCTGGCGAGATAGACGGCGAGCGGGCCGAGGTCTTCCGGCTCGCCGAATTTGCCCATCGGAATCTGCGCCTGAAAAGTCTCGGTCACTTCCGGATGCAGTTTCTTCCAGCGCTGATTGGGTTCGGTCATGAAACCGCCGGGCAGAATCGCGTTCACCGTGATGCGATGCGGAGCCCAGTCGGCCGCCACCGCGCGGGTGAATTGCAGCACCGCGGCTTTGGCTGTTTCGTAATGCCGGCCTTCGATCTTCCGCCCCGCGACCAGCGAATTGATCGAGGCAATGTTGATGATCCGCCCCCCTTCGCCGCGGGCGATCATCGCGCCGCCGATCAGCTTGGTACACAGAAACGTGCTGGTCAGATTGAGGTCCATCAACTGCCGCCAGGTTTCGAGCGGCATCTCATGCGTGGGAATGTTCTGCCGCCTGCCGCCGACGTTGTTGATCAAAATGTGAATCGGCCCAAACTCAGCCAGCGCATGTTCGCACGCGGCCTGGCATTGGCTCATGTCGCCGACGTCGGTCTCGATGGTAAAAGCCTGACGACCAAGCGCGCGAATATCCGCCGCGGTCTTCTGCAGACTTTCTGCATCCCGACCGAGCAGAATCACATCCGCGCCAACATCCGCACAGGCCAAAGCCATCTCGCGACCAAGTCCACGGCTGCCACCGGTGATCAGTAGGCGTTTGCCATTGAGACGAAAACGATCTAAGACGCTCATTGAGTTCTCATTGGCAGGAAGCAAAATCAGCCGTCACGCGCTAGCGTCCGGTTCGCATCCAGGAACCGTGGGCTAGCGCCCAGCGGCTGATATAACTTAACCGCGGAACAGCCACAAGAGTACGGACGCCAGAAACGCTCCCGCGGCCATCGACACGGGCACCGAGATCGCCAACGTGACCAAGACAAGCGAGAGCGGGTTCTGCGGCTGCTGCAGGTTGAACAGCGGGAAGGGAAAGATCGTGCTTCCTTTGGTTCGCCCCTTGCTGAGGGTCGCGGTGTCGTGCTGTGCCGAAGCGATCGAACCAGTGATTTGCGATAACTGCCCCGGTCCGGAGTTGCCCACGCTGTGATCGCTGGCGTCGGTGTCTTGGGCGCCATCCCCTTTGCGGTCGTCTTCAATCACTGGCAAAGCTTGCGTCGTCCACGGCGAAGAGACGGTTTTGGGCGCGGCGATGGGTCCCAAATCGCCAGCCCATTGTTCAAGTCGCGCGACCACTTCGTGGCAGGTTTGAATCCGGCGAGTGGGATCCTTTTCCATCATATCAGCGATCACATCGACGAACTCTTCGTGCAATTCGGGGTTGAACCGCCGCGGGTGCCAGGGCGTTTCTTCGCAGTGCCGGCGAGCTTTGTCGCGGGCGGTGCCGCCGGGGAAGGGAACTTTGCCGCAGACCGAATAATACAGCGTGCATCCGAGCGAATAAATATCGCTGATCGTCGTAATATCCCGCGGCGTGCGAATCTGCTCGGGCGAGAGATAGTCGGCCGTGCCTACCACCTTCCCCGCGCGAGGATCGCGGTCGGCTTCTTCCATGAAACCCGCCAGGCCCAAGTCGGAAACCTTGGCGATCCCTTCGGGCGTGACCAGGATGTTGCCCGGCTTCACGTCGCGGTGAATCAATCCCCGTTCGTGAGCTTCAGCCAACCCCCGCGCCGCTTGCAACACCACACTCGCGGCCTGCTGCTGTGTGAGCGGGCCCTGCGAACGAACGAGCCGCCGCAAGTCCATGCCGGGGATGAACTCGGTAACGAGATAATGCACCTTGCCATCGCAGCCGGCGTCATAGGCCCGCACCAGGTTGGGGTGATCGAGCTGCGACTGCAGTCGAATCTCACGCATGAAATTGCTGACGGCCTCGGGCGTGGCTTTATGCAGCGGCAGCACCTTCACCGCGCACTCGCGGCCCATCATGCGGTGTACGCCCTTAAACACCTGCCCCATTCCACCGTGGCCGATAGAGTCCGTAATCACATACGGCCCCAGGTTTAGCTTGGTCCGGCCCGCCTTGATCTGCTCGGCCTGATAGACCGTCAGCAGCTTCATTTCAATCAGCTTCGCGGCCAGCGCCCCTTCGTCGATCTCGCCCACTTCCGAGGGAATCAGCGCCCCTTGCCGGACCGCCGCGACGGCCTGATCGTATTGTTCCTGCGTCACCAGTCCGCTCAGGAGCGAGGACGAGCGAAACATCGAACGGGTGGCGTTCATCGGAATTCGATTCTAAAAACAGCAGGTTGATAACGGTCTTGGCCGCGCCGAAAAACGAATGCACAAGCCACGAACCATTGATAGATTACCGCGCGACGGGCATCTGTTACTGGGGGCAGATCGCATTTGTAAGGCGGGCAGCACTCGCAGATACACCACTTGCGTGCTGGCCGATTCGGCCTGGTTTCGCAAACAGATAACATCTAAGGCGATGACGTGGTTAGACGACGAAATCGCGGTTAGAGTTCCCGACGCTGCCAACCAATAGCCGCTGATAGCTCTGGATGATAACAGTTTCGCCAACCGTTTGCGGTGCCACGCTACGCTCGCAAGTCGCTATGCCGCAGTTACTTATGCACCCCTCACCGATGTTATGGGCGAGCCAGCGATAACGGGGTGATAACAGTTTCCAAGGCCCGTTTGATAACGTCTGCGGCAAACGCCGCAGGCGTTTTTGAGCCAAGTCGCTCCGGGGTGATAACGGTTTGCCCCACCCGAAAAAACGGTTGGCTTCCGCGATCAACATCAACGAACATGGATATAAATTGCCAAAGATCACTGCATGTGTTGTAACGATGTAGTGATTAAATGTCAAGCAATTTTGTGCTGATCCGCGGCCAGCCCGCAGTTACGAAAAAAGGCTCGGTCGCGGGGAACGACCGAGCCTTCGGGGTGCTCTGGCACGGATCGGACACGGAGATTGTCGATCCTGACCGCTGGTCAGCGTGCGGAGCGTGGGGTGGGCACTTCGTTGGTGGGACCGGCCCATTGCGGGCAAACAGTTGCGGGCAATAACAGGCCGGCAAGATTGGAATCGACCAGTCCCACGCCCTACAACCACGATTTTGCGATCGCCCCGCAAGCGCGATACAAACGGCAGCAGCGGAATAGCCGTTAGGATCGCTCCAGGCGTTAAAATTTAACAAGCGCCGACGTGTCTTAGTATGAAGCCGGACAGTTACCGCGGCAAAACGCTATGCGCGGGCTGCTGCGCCCCCAAGTGCAAGCCGGGAAACGACAGCGAGTCGTCCGCCACAATTTCAGGCCGCGTCTGCGGCAAATCGGGATCACGGGCGGTGAACAGCCCCTGGCAATGAGAACACGCCAACTCGCGGCCGAGATGCTCGACGCGAATCCGCAGGTGCCGCCCACAGACGGCGCATTCTTGATAGAAAAAATTGCGAATCGACATAGGCCCGCACTCCATCACGCGCTTCGCCAACGATCCCAGAACGGCCGCCACGCGCAGCCAGATGCATCATCGCACCCATTCACCACGCGCAAACGAAAGACAAGGCCTGTGATTCTAGGCAGGGCAACAGGCCGGAGCAAGTAAATAATGCGAAAATATTTGGCCGTACGTATGCCTCGCTCACTAACCAACCGAGGGTGCGTTTCAGGCTCGAAAATCGACTCTTCTCAGCGACACTCTAATCGAGTGCCTTCCTGGGGTACTCTGCTGACACGGACTTTATGGCAGAATGTCGAGTTTCAGGAAAACGAATCGGCATCCTACGCCCGTCATTGCGGGGTCTGCATCGTCCTCCCGCTTGACTTTTGCCTCCTAACAACCGAAAATCTTTTTGGAGGCTTTGAGTGGTCCTGAGGGGCTGCGCATTGCCTTTTTTTATGCGCCCCTCTCTTCCGGGCCGGTGTCGTCTTCCGATCCAGTTCCATCCTCCTCACGGTCCTGCTGCGGTCGCAAATCGGGGATATATCTAATTCCGTGAAGTGGCCAGTCCCCAGTTCCATCGAGCTTGGGCTTGCAACCATGATACTGCATGTCGTGCAGTTTGGTCGCATACGGTCGCAGTTCTGGTCTTGATGGTTGAGTCATGCTGTTTAGCCGCCATCCCCATCCTACGATGTACGCCGCCAGGTCTGCCAGGAAGACGCCCGTCGTTAAATCGGAATGCACGAAGAATGGTTCAGGAATGATTCGGGAGCTGCGGTAGCGCCCGGTTCTTGTTCCGAGAAAGTATTGGGCCATCTGTTGGATGAGAATGTGTGACTGCGTTTTCTCCAACTCATCAAATACAATCAAACCACGTTCTCGTGGACTTTGCGATTCCAAAAAATAGAAATATCTTTCAAACAAATAAACATAGTCCTTGCGGAGTCGTCCCGGTTCAGGCCGAGGACACCTTGGATCCATCACTGATGCAAACACCTGGACGTTGAAGGAGGCAGCAATATTCAGCACTTCATGGACGAAGGCGAGAACCTGCCTGCTATAGGCGACCATCTCAGGATAGGTCTCACCAGCTGAAGACAGCGCCTGCTCGTGAGCACTCTTCCCCTTTTTGAGAAGTGAGTTCGCTAAGGCCACGCTATCTAGCGCTGTTAGGTCGCATGGCTTTGCTGCCGTTTTGAATCGTTTTGTCTTTAGAAGCTTTCGAGCCTTTATCTCCTCGTTCACAAGATTCCTCAGATAGTCACCGAAGAAGTCTTGCTCCGCAGCACGAATGGCCTTAACGAGATTCCAGAGCGCGTCTTCAGCAATCGCAATTCCGGCCAAAACCTCACAAGGGGTTCCGCTTTCGTTGTGGCCTGATTCATCGACGAAAAGTAACATGACCGCTTTCCCTAGAACGGCGACCGTTGCTAGCCCTTTGTAGTTTCCATCAATACCCCTTCGTTAGGTCCTTGCATCAGCTACGTGATTGCCAATGGATGGGCACTATTCCTTCAGCACCAGATCGATGCTCATGACGGCCCCCACAATTAACATTCGCACTGGATTATCGGGCGGAACCTGGTCGGAAATCTGCAGCATGTAGTTGTCGGCGCTGGTGAACAGCTCTTTGCCAAAGCCGGCCCATTTCTTGCTGACCTTCGCTAGCTCAACTTCGCCCGATTTGAACGAAAACTCCCAGCCCGTCCATTTCCCCTTGAGTTCGCACACCGGCTGATCGTTGCTGCCGAGCACGGTAAAAGCGCCGCCGAGGGAGAACAACTTTTGTTGAAACCCGCCCACGCGCTGCTGGGTTTCGTTGAGCACATCGACCTTCGACAGAAAGACGGTGATGCCGCGCTTGACGGAGAGGACCGGCGCGCCATCGGGCGTGCGGACCTGAATATCGAACGGCGTATTGCTTTTGTATTTGGTAAATCGCAGCATCTTGGTGAAGAAGCCCAGCCGTTCTTCGCGGCAGTTCATGATCACCTGGTTGGTGTTCGGGTCGAGAATGTCGTAGTTGCTGGCGGCTTTGAACATGCCGACGTGCTCTTTGACGAAAAACAAATTGCGGTTCAGCACCGGATGCATAAGCAAGACTCCTTGGGCGTGACTCAAAAGAAGACAAGTCGCCAGATTATCTCGGCTGACCACACGCGACGCAAGCAACCATCCGTGATTGGGAGGGCGAGGCTCCCGCCGAGCCGTGTGCAGCTTCAACCGCCCGGTTGCCGCAAACGTGATTTCCCAGTTATGTTACGCTCGCGGCAGGCGTTGCGGCATACACCCTTTGTAGCGGCGTGTGGCAACGTGCGGCCGGTTTCTCTTCAGGAAGATGCTGCGATGCTTAAGGTCCATTTGCCCGATGGCAGCGTGAAGGAATTTCAGGCTCCGATCACCCCGCGAGCAATCGCCGAATCTATCGGCCCACGTCTCGCCAAGGCGACGCTCGCCGCCGAAGTCGATGGCACAGTTGTCGGCGTTGATTATGCCTTGCCCGCCGAGGGCGACGTCAAACTGCGGTTGCTCACCCGCAAGGATCCCGAAGCGCTCGGCGTGATGCGGCATTCGTGCGCGCATCTCATGGCCCGCGCCGTGATGCGATTGAAGAAGGGAGTGCAACTCGCCTTCGGGCCGACTGTGGAAGGTGGCTTCTATTATGACTTTCAATTGCCGGAACCGCTGACCGACGATGATTTCCCCGCCATCGAAGCGGAGATGAAAAAGATCATTGCCCTGGATGAGCCGTTCGAGCGAATCGAAGTGCCGCGCGCAAAGGCGCTGGAAATCGTGCAAGGACTGGATCAGCACTACAAAGTCGAACACATCGAAACGGGTCTGGCGAGCCATCCCGAACTGTCGTTCTATCGGCAGGGCGAGTTTATCGATCTCTGCCGCGGTCCGCACATTCCCAGCGCTGGTGCCGTCGGTGCCTATAAGTTGCTCTCACTCGCCGGCGCTTATTGGAAAGGTGATTCAAACAAAGCCCAACTGCAGCGGCTGTATGCCACTGCGTTCTTCACGCAGGAAGAACTCGACGAGCATCTCAAGAAGATCGAAGAGGCCAAACGCCGCGACCATCGCGTCCTCGGCAAGCAATTGCAACTCTTCACGCTTAGCAACGAAGTGGGGCCGGGCCTATGCTTGTGGCTGCCCAAGGGAGCGATGATTCGTTCGCAGTTGGAGGAGTTCATTAAGCAGGAACTAACGCAGCGGGCCTATCTGCCGGTCTACACGCCGCACATCGGGCGGATTCAGATGTATCAAACCAGCGGGCACTTTCCCTATTACATGGAAAGCCAGTTTCCGCCCTTCTATTTCGATCCCTTCATGCAGAGCGTGCAGCAATTGTTCGCCCTGCAATTTCAAGGCAAGCTGGCCGACAATCGGTTCATCGGCCATTTTGAAGAAGCGCTCAAAATCAACATTGATGGCCTCGTACCGATCTCCTTCGCTGGCTTTGGCAAGGCCCAGACCGATGCGGATAAGATGCAAGTCATCAAAGAGTGGTTCGACGAGCAGGAAGCCTACTTGCTCAAGCCGATGAACTGCCCGCACCACATTCAGATCTACAAAGCTCAAAAGCGGAGCTACAAAGAGCTGCCGCTGCGGCTCGCGGAGTTCGGTTCTGTCTATCGCTTTGAAAAGACCGGCCAGCTCAACGGCATGACCCGCGTACGAGGTTTCACGCAGGACGACGCGCATCTGTTTTGCATGGAGGAACAGGTACCCGCCGAGTTCGAAGGCTGCATCGCGATGACGCAGTTCGTCCTCAAGTCGCTGGGACTGGACAATTACCGCGTGCGGCTCGGCTTCCGAGATCCCAGCAGCGATAAGTACGTCGGCAGCGAACAGGTTTGGAACCGCGCACAGAACGCGCTCGAAGATGTT
>JAYTUF010000178.1:0-9948 GCA_043744755.1 Anatilimnocola sp. | reverse complement strand
CGAGAAAACCGGCGAACAACCTGACGAAGCGCCCCACGAAGTCGCCCGCCACCCAATCCCTGCTGGGCGACCTCCGGCAGGTGATCGAGGCCGCCCGCGAACAGACGGCCCGAGCCGTCAATTCGACGCTCGTGACCATGTACTGGCAGATCGGCCGGCGGATTCGCCAGGATGTGCTGGGGAATGAACGGGCGGAGTATGGGATGGAGATTCTTTCGACACTGTCGAAAGAATTGACGGCGGAGTACGGTCGGGGGTTCGGACGCCGAAATCTGGAGCAAATGGTCCGTTTCGCAGTGGCGTTTCCTGACGAGCAAATAGCGCAGACGTTGTCTGCGCAATTGAGTTGGAGCCATTTCGTCGAGATCATCCCTCTTGACGAAACCCTCAAACGCGATTTTTACGCCGAGATGTGCCGCGTCGAACGCTGGAGCGTCCGCACGTTGCGGCACAAGATTGGGCATCTGCTGTACGAGCGGACCGCCGTCAGTAAGAAGCCGGATGCCTTGATTGCCAAGGACATTGCCACCCTGCGTGACGAGGACCGGCTGACGCCCGATATGGCGTTCCGCGATCCGTATTTCCTCGACTTTCTCGGGCTGGCCGGACAACACGTGGAACGGGACATCGAAGACGCCATCCTGCGGGAATTGGAAGCTTTCATCCTGGAACTGGGGAGCGACTTTGCGTTCGTCGCCCGGCAAAAGCGAATCACGGTTGACAGCGAAGATTACTATCTCGATCTGTTGTTCTATCATCGCCGCCTGCGCCGGCTGGTGGCCATTGATCTCAAGCTGGGGAAGTTTCAGGCCGCCGACAAAGGGCAGATGGAGCTCTACCTCCGTTGGCTGGAAGAGCACGACACGCAGCCCGGCGAAGAGCCGCCGATCGGCCTGATCCTGTGTGCCGACAAATCGGAAGAGCATGTCGAACTGCTGCGGCTGAACGCCAGCGGCATCCGCGTGGCCCAGTACCTGACCGAACTCCCGCCGCGCGAACTGCTCGAAAAGAAACTGCACGACTCGATTCTGCTGGCCCGCGAGCGCTTGGCTCGTGAAAGCTCAACACGCGGCGAGAATCAGCGACGGAACATCGGCCCTTCGGAGACGCCCAACTCATGACAGCGCCCACCTCACCTCTGGAAGTTCGCGGCGAACTGATTGATGCGTTGCAGCTTGACCTGATCGGTCCCATCGGGCGACTCGGCAACCCCAAGGAGATTCTGCCGCAGACGCCATCGCGCTGGTATCTGACCGGTTTTCTGGTCCCCACCGACGCCGACGAGGATCAGCGGTCCGACCCAACCAGCAACGATGAACTTGACCAGGCGGCGGAACCAGCGGGCATTGATGACGACGCGACACCCGAGAAGGCCGCCGCCCGCCGGTCGTACCTGCCGAGCAGCATGGGGATCAGCGTGCTCGTTCCCGTCGGTGTTCACGACCTTTCAGCCGTCGTCCGGTATGGCGAGTACCTGCGTGTCGCACAGGACGAAGGGTACGCGGGCCCCTCCCAGTGGCAGCGGATCCCGTGCGAAGAACCGGTGCCGGTCAAATTCGGGAGCACCGTGATCGGTAACGACACCGTGCCCGTACCCAATAGCCGGGGCGTGGAGCTGGTCTGGTCGATCCGGGGCGTACCAGATAGTGAAACAGACAGTGGCTTGCCCAAGGGGACGCGGTGCCTTTCGGTGTTTGTCGTCAATCGTCGCAAGGCGTCGCCGGATGAAGTTCGCGACGAGGGGTTTATCTTTCAGGTCGAGCTGGAGCTGCAGTGTGACACTTCTTTCATCGCCCGCCCGAACCTTCGCAGCCTGGAAAGCGATGACTGGGATGAGCGGGTGGCCGACCTGCAGTATCGCGATTCGTTTGAGTTCTCCGTGGGGCACAGCGTCGCCACCGACTCCAGCGGAGAGGCGGGGCAGTGCAAAACCGTGAGGACCTGTTGGCTGCCGACTGGCGAAGTCGAAAAGGTGGCCCCCTCAAGAGTCCCTGGCGTGACGCGGCAGATGGAAGCGCTCGCGCAGTTGCGAGATGGTGCCGATGCGTTGGCGCAGCTGGGCCAGTTCGTGACGACCTACAAGCAGTGGATCAAGCAGCAGGCCGAATCCCTAGCCGGCTTATCTGTTCACCGCAAAGACACCGCTGAAGAGCTGCTGCACCGCGCGAAACTGGCAGCCGAGCGGATTCAGGCTGGGATCGACCTGCTGGGCGATCCGCAGTGCCTGGAAGCCTTTCGTCTGGCCAACAAAGCGATGGCCGACCAAGGGCGACGACGACTCGCACTGCAATGGAATAAGAAGCCGGAGGAGATTGTTCCTGAATGGCGGCCGTTTCAGCTCGCCTTCATCCTGATGAACCTGAAGGGGATCGCTGATCCGACAGGCCACGACCGTGGGCTGGTCGATTTGCTGTTCTTTCCCACCGGTGGTGGTAAGACCGAAGCGTATTTGGGCCTGGCCGCATTCACGCTTGTCTTACGGCGGCTAAGAAATCCTGGCCTCGCGTCGGCCGGTTTGAGCGTCTTGATGCGTTACACGCTAAGGCTCCTCACGCTCGATCAACTCAGTCGCGCCGCAGCGCTAATCTGCGCCCTGGAGCTGGAACGGCAAAAGGATGTCGAAAAACTGGGGAAGTGGCCGTTTGAAATTGGTTTGTGGGTCGGGATGGCGGCCACTCCAAACCGGATGGGGCAGAAGGGGGACAATTATCGGGACTCGGCGCGATCGAAAACGATTGCTTTTCAGAACGATGATCGAAAACCCTCGCTCATTCCTCTGGAAGAGTGCCCCTGGTGTGGAACCAAGTTCACACGCCACTCCTTTCATCTGCTTCCCAACCGCGACACGCCGACGGATCTGCGGGTCCGCTGCATGAATCGCCGGTGCGACTTTTCGGGTAATAATAATCTGCCGATTTTGGCGGTGGACGAGCCCATCTATCGTCGGTTGCCCTGCTTTCTGATTGCGACCGTCGATAAGTTCGCCGCGATGCCGTGGACCGGCGAAGTGGGCGGTTTCTTCGGACGTGTGGATCGAGTCGACGCTGACGGATTTTATGGCCCGTGCGATCCCACGGCCGGCAGACCGCTGCCCGTCGAGCGTTTGCCGCCTCCGGATCTGGTGATTCAGGACGAACTGCATCTCATCTCGGGGCCGTTGGGAACGATGGTCGGTCTGTACGAGACTGCCTTGGACGAGTTGTCCGCGGTGGAAGTGAACGGCAAGACGGTCCGCCCGAAGATCATTGCTTCCACCGCGACGGTCAGAAAGGCCCAGAGTCAGATTCGCGCATTGTTCAACCGCAGGGACGTTGATGTATTCCCGCCACCGGGCCCAGACATCCGGGATTCGTTCTTCGCTCGCACTCATTCCACCAAAGAAAGCAACGCTCGTAAATATGTGGGCGTCGCCGCCCAAGGACGCAGCCCCAAGGTGATTATGCTGCGGGTTTACTTAGCACTGCTAGGTAGCTCGCAAAAGGCATACATCGCGGCGGGCGGGCCCAAGGTTGACGGCAATCCGGCGGATCCCTACCTAACGTTGCTCGGCTATTTCAACAGCTTGCGCGAGCTGGGTGGAGCCCGTCGGCTGATTGAGGACGAGGTGCGGACGCAGCTCATCGGTCGTGGCGCGCGTAAACGTGTCGGTGAAGCGGACGGCTTGTTCAAGGACCGAACGATTGCGTATGAACCGGTCGAGTTGACCAGCCGCGTCACCACGGACAAGGTCTCTGAGGCAAAGCGGCGCTTGGAACAACCGTTCAAAGAAAAGGACCATGTTGACGTCGCCATTGCCACCAACATGATCTCGGTTGGTTTGGACATTACACGACTGGGGCTGATGGTTTGCTTTGGGCAGCCCAAGACCAGTTCGGAATACATTCAAGCGACCAGCCGCGTGGGCCGTGACGATCAGCGGCCTGGTTTGGTGGTCACGATCCTGAACATTCATCGTCCTCGCGATCGCTCTCACTATGAGCGATTCGCGGCGTTCCACGAATCGTTCTATCGCAGCGTCGAAGCGACAAGCGTCACGCCATTTTCGCCGCGAGCCTTGGATCGCGGCCTGGCTGGCACGTTGATCGCGCTCGCGCGGCAAGGACATTCGCCGATGACTCCTCCGCGTGGGGCTACTGAAATTCTCAACGAACTGCCGCGGTTGGCCTTCGCCATTAAGCTGCTATCGCAGCGAGCTTTTGACACGCACCACGACACTTCATCAGACGACGCGCAGCAACTGCGACTCAAGGTCGAGGCACGCTGCAAAGACCTGCTAGATGAGTGGAGCGTTATTGCGAAGGAGCTTCGTGATTCGGGCGGCACGCTGCAGTATCAAACCGAAGCAGGCGGCGCGCAGCGGTTGCTTTACGAGTTCCTGAACCCGGAATTGAAAATGCTTCCGCCGCGACATCGGAAGTTCAGAGCGAATCGTTCGATGCGAGACGTTGAGCCGAGCGTCAATCTTTGGGTGAAAACGATTGACGGTGTCGAAATCGAAGGCGAGGAGGAAGCCACATGAGTCGCAAACCAGGAAGTCGCCCGCACGGACAGATTCGCCGCAGCCAGCTGATTACCTCATTTGGTCCCGGTTCGATGATGGACTTGCCGAATCATTCCGTGCTGATTGGCGGACTGGATTCGTGGTCCACCGGGGGTGAAGAGGTCATTGAACCCCGTCTCGTCGACAAACTGAAAGATCTGTTCGATCCGCCATTGCGAGCGCTCAAGCTGTATAGTCCTCCGCCGGATAATGACGATCCGACAGCCCCGCAGACGGGTATCACCGCCTGGCAGTTCCCCGAGTGGTTCATTACTCAGGACGTGGATAGCGAGGTGAGTCGCGGCGGCTTCCGTGCGCGGATGTTGGTCCATCGCAAGATGCTGACCAAAGGGAAATACATCGACGACAGCAAGAAGAAACGGAGCGTTGTGCCCGTGCGTTTCGTGCGCGCGTGCCGCAACGGTCACATTAGTGACCTCGATTGGTACGAGTTCGTGCATGAGGGAGCTACCGACTGCCGTCGGCAGATGTGGATTGAAGAGCGAGGAACCAGCGGCGATCTGGCCGAAGTTTGGGTTCGTTGCGAGTGCGGAAAGGGCGAACGAAGTATGGCCCAGGCGGCGGAGTCACCACAGTCGCTGGGGGTTTGCCTTGGCTGGCGGCCCTGGTTGGGGCCATACGCCAACGAAAAATGCGGCGAGCGGAATCGCCTGCTGATTCGCACGGCGAGTAACGCTTACTTTCCGCAGTTGATGAGCGTCATTTCGTTGCCCGACCGGAATGAGAGTTTGCGCGAAGCGGTCGAGGCCGTCTGGGATTTCATCGAAGTTGCCGAAAGTGCTGACGACATCAAGCAGGAGCGAAAGAAAGCCAAGGTTCAGGCAACGCTGGACGGATACAAGGACGAGGAGATCTTTGCAGAGGTCAAGATTCGGCGAGGGCAGTCTGCCGAAATGCAGAAATCCATCAAACAGGCGGAAATGGAGACGCTGATCGCCAGCAAAGACCAACTGGGCGACGATAAGCCGGACGGCAATTTCTTCGCTCGTAATCTCCCCCGCGACGCCTGGGACGTTCCCTGGATGCAACAAGTGGAACGTGTCGTGTTGGTTCATCGGCTCCGAGAGGTCGTAGCCCAAGTCGGCTTCACCCGATTCGAGGCGGTTTCTCCCGATATTGATGGCGAGTTGGAGATGGGAGTTCGTCGAGCGTCACTGGCTCGCGAAGTCACCTGGTTGCCGGCCGTGGAAAACCGCGGAGAAGGCATTTTCATTCAGTTTCGCAGGGACGCAGTTCACCAATGGGTTGCACGCCAGGACGTGATTGCCCGCGGGAGACGCTTATTGGCTGGATACGAGGCCTGGAAGGAGGAACACGGTGGCGCGACGAAGAAGTTTGTGGAAGCCGGAGGCTTGTTGCCGTACGTTCTGTTCCATTCATTTTCGCACCTGCTCGTGACTGCGGTTTCGCTGGAGTGCGGCTATCCGGCTAGTTCGATTCGGGAACGTATCTACACAATCCCCGATGTCGGCTACGGAATCTTGCTTTACACCGGTACTTCCGACGCGGAAGGAACGCTGGGCGGCCTGATTCAAGTTGGCCGCCGCATCCACGAGCACATCCGCAACGCCCTGGAAATGGGCGAGCTTTGCTCGAACGATCCAGTGTGCGCACAACATGAACCCGCGAATCTCCATGAGCGAAGATTCCTGCATGGTGCCGCCTGCCATGGATGTTTGTTGATTTCCGAGACTTCCTGCGAACAGCACAACGAGTTTCTCGACCGGGCTCTGGTAGTGCCAACTGTCGATCACCTGGGAATTGAGTTCTTCCAAATGACGGGCGAATGAGCGACGCATTTACCAAACTTAGCAACACGGATTTGCAAACACTGATCGCGGCCTTGCGGTCGGGTCGGGTTGCTGCGCCGTACTCCGCGTTGCAAGTGGCCCGGGTTGTCCCTGCGACATTGAGCGCTGGGATTCGAGATGCCTTAGCGCAACTCGATTCCGGGGGATTTTCGCCTGTGCAGATTGCGACAGTCCTGGAGTTGATTGAACGCGACCGCAACAGCGGCCGAGTTTCCGAATCGCCAATCGACTTGGTGACGTCCGGCCCCGAAGCACTCGGCATTACGAACCGCGATACATCTGTCGTTGTTCGCGAATTATTTTCACACGCCAGAGAGTCCGTTCTGGTGGTTGGCTACGCGGTCTATCAGGGACAACAAGTCTTTGAATCGCTCGCAACTCAAATGATGGCGGTACCAGGCCTGGATGTCCGGTTCTTCCTCAACATCTCGCGATCAGATGGTGACAAAACGGCCTCCGAAATCCTGGTTTCTCGGTTCAAACAGCGATTCAAGGATCAGCAATGGCCTGCTGGTTGCCGTTTGCCAGAAGTCTACTATGACCCGCGTTCAGTGGCTGACGACGAGCCCGTACGATCATCCTTGCACGCGAAATGCGTGGTTGTGGACGCTGAATACGTTTTCGTTTCGTCAGCCAACTTTACCGAGGCGGGGCAGGAACGAAACATCGAAGTCGGCTTGATCATCCGCAGCAAGTGGCTCGCGGAGCAGCTGATTCGGCACTTCATGCTGCTGCATGAACGCAATTTGGCGGTGCGAGCATTTTGATGGCAAGCAATTCTGGTGTCGCAGTTGGAGCGGGAGTCCGTGTAGTTGCCGCATCATGTCTCGTCCATTGCACCGCGGCCCAACTGCTCAGGCGATTTAGTCAGCAGGCAGAACATTCTGCGTCGCGGCTAAGGCGGGCGGAAGGAACAGATCCAGCCCGGTTTGCTCATTCGGCCTGCCGGTTTAAGCTGAAGTTGAGATTTCTAAGACCAAGTCGAGGCAAAAATGAGCGGCATCACAGATGAGGAATATCATCATCTCCTCGTCCGTCAGAACAGGGAGAACATCGAGCTCGCCGCAGTCAGGGCCTTTGAACAGCAACTGGAGCTTCCTGTGGTCCTACTGCTCGATCTAGCGGATCCAGTGGCGCAAGCGATTGCACGCACAGCTGGCCGGCAACCAGTGATCGACGCCCAGGTCGCTGAGTTCGAAAGGCGGGGGGTTGTCCCGGTGTTAACTTGGCACCTGCCGGCGCGAGCTGCCCTTGATTTACTACGAAGGTACTACCCGGACACTGAGGAGTTCGCGCCGCTGGGCGATTCGAACTCCTTCTATACCGTTGTCCTCGCGCGAGGTGCGAAGACGTGGGGAGCGTTGCATTTGCCTTCAACCAAAGGCGATGCAGACCGCGAGCCTGGACACGGTGTCTAGCCGGGTTGAATTGTAAATTATGCGACATGCGTGTCCGCCGGCTCATGCGGCAGAGTTCGGTGCAATCGTGTTGCGTGAGAAGGGCGGACCACAATCCGGACTACCCAAGCTTCGCCATGATTGCCGCTGCTTTTAGCAGGTCGCGTTCGGCGTAAACTTCGGTGACGTTCAAGTGGGCGTGACCGAGGATCACTTGAGCGGCCTCTACTCCGTGTAGGGACCGGATCTCAGTTCCGGCCGTGTGCCGAAGTTGGTTCGGTGTCCAGCAGTGCTTTGATCGCCACTCACTGGCGAGACCGCGGAGACGTTGTTTTTCGGTGTCGCTCAGTTTCTTGGCAATTCTCCTCAGCTCAGCAGGCATCCCGAACGCAACCTCACAAGCGCGAGCGATTGCTAACGCGTAGCTGCCAGAGTTATAGCGCTCACCGGCCGTTCGACGCGGCGTGGCTTTCCGGTTTGTACCGGGGCGATTTCCGCGATCCAGTGGCGTCTTCCGACGTTCGCCCCGAGATTGGTGCAGAGTTCGAACCGCTTGCTCGGGCGAGAAGCAATATGACTCTGCAGGACGCAATAAATATGGCCGAAGAACATCTTGAGCTTTGGGGCCGATCACGATCGTCCGACGCTTCCCGTGGTGTTCGGTTTTGTGCGAGTGCGGAATGAAACGCCACACGGCCGATGCCATGTCAACGTCGCAGGGGCGGACGATGCAGACTTCACCTGGCCGACAGCCGGTTAGTCGCTGAAAGCGAACCATGTCCGCCACAATTTCCGAGAGGTGCGGAAGTGTTTGCTGAATGGTTTCGTCCGGAACCGGTGCAACTGGGATCGGTTCCGAGGCGTTGCTTCTCCCCTTTTTCAAACCGGGAACGGTTGCCAACGCCTGAAACACTGCCGGGGCCAGCAGTTCCATCGAGACGCCCCATTTGAAGATCCGCTTCACCTGCTCGCTGATGTAGTTGATGTACCGACGCGACTGTTTTGCCTCGATCAGGGATTGCTGAATTGCACGGAGCTTGAGCGGCCCAAAGTCGCTCGCTGGCTCTCGGCCGTACTTCGTTGCCATCATCCGCAGAGTGACTTTCACGCGGAAAAGTGACGTCCGTGGGCTGTCCATCCTTGCGATAGTAGACCTGGGCAAAGTCCAGATACTCAGCACACAGGCGAATGATCGAATACGGGGCCTCCGGCTCGGGGATAGGCTCCTGGGGCCAGCAGCGGCCGTTGGCAAGCCATTCAGCGAGGAGGCGATCGTACTCGGAGCGACTCTTATCGGAGCCGTAGGGGCCAAGGTAAAAGTCCTTGCCACTCAGGGTGACAATGGCTTGACCACTTTTCTTGTGGAAACGGTATTGGGGGTGGTTTTTCGCTACGCCACGCATGTGCAGACACCTTCGTGATGGAGCAAATCCGGTATGTACCGGATTTGCTACTCGCGAAAACGCTGCACTGTCGACCGTCGACAGGTAACCTAACTCTAAGTTTCAGCTTGACTTACGTTCTAGTGGTCAGGGCCGGAGTTGAACCGGCGACACATGGATTTTCAGCACATCCACCTACAATCCTTTCCTGCGGTAAACGAATAGGTTTTAGACCTCTTGCACAGGAAATTGCACGGTATGTCACGGGAACCCAGTCTCTGGTATCGGAAGTTCAACAAGTCGTGGTACTCGACGATCCACGGCAAGCAGACCAATTTAGGAACTGACAAAAAGGCCGCTAAAGAGCAACTGCGTAAGCTCCTCGGGGACTACGATACGAAGCGTCCCGTGAAAGTCTTCAAGGGAACGGTCTGGGGTCTCATGGATGCGTTCTTGGAAGATGCCCAGCAGAACACCGCTCAAGCGACGTATGACTGGTACAGGCTGCGGCTCCAATACTTCAAAGACGGCGTACCAGATATGGTGGTCGGGAAGCTGAAACGGTTCCATGTGACCGAATGGCTCAACGGCAAACCTGACTGGTCCCCGACGTACAAGTCGGGCATCGTCACTGCGATCAAGCGGGCCTTCAAGTGGGCCGCTGACGAAGAACGTATCGAGGTAAACCCTCTTCGGTCTCTGAAGAAACCTGCCGCTGAACACCGCGAAGTAAACCTCTCGGCAGAAGACTTCGCCAAAGTTCTGGCGGAAATAAAGTACGCCCCGTTCCGTGACAT
>JAYTUF010000177.1:0-2565 GCA_043744755.1 Anatilimnocola sp. | reverse complement strand
CCGCGAAAGCACGTCCTTTCGCGGAGCGAAAGGCGACTATCGTTAGTGCCGCAGCAAAAACTCACTGCCGTTCAGTAGAGCGTGTTGCAAGTCTTGCAAACCCGCCGCAGCGTCTTCCGCAGCTTTGACGTAATCCTCGGCAATCTTGAACTCCCGCTCGCTCGGCCGCCGGCTGAGCGCGGCCAGATACAACTGTTCAATGATCTGCCGCGGCAATTGCTTCGCGGATAAGGCAATCCCAACACGACCCTTGGGCGAAGCAATTCGCTTCACCAGATTCGGATTGTTCAGCAAATGAATCGCACCGGCGAGCGCCGGTTCATCTTCGCGGGCGCAGTCGCAAGCGGCATCGCGGATTGGGCGGGAGGTGGCCATCAGAAAGTGATTCTCGACGGCCCCTTCGGCAAGTTCACCGGCGCGCGTGCCGGCGGGATAGCCCGGATAATCATCGGGCACGCCGATTGCGGAACTGATTGCATCGAGCAACTGCTCGGACGTGATCATCCGCACATGCGTGCTGGTGAAGTAGCGGGCCGCGGCCGCAGCGTGCTTCGATTGTTCGGGAGCCTGGGCAGCCAGTTGATAGGTCTTTGATCGCAGAATCAGCCGCATCACCGGCTTGATCTTGAAATTGCCTTTCACGAACTCAGCCGCCAGCGCGTCAAGCAGTTCGGGATGCGAGGGCGGGTTGGTATCGCGGAAATCATCGACGGGCTCGACAATGCCGCGGCCCAGCAGGTGATACCACAGGCGGTTGACGGTCGAGCGGGCGAAGTAGCGGTTGTCCTTCGATGTCAGCCAGTCCGCGAGAGGCTGGCGACGATCATCGTCGGGCGCAACTTTTTCCGGCGTGAAGCCGAACGCGACCGGTTCGAGATTCTTGCGAGTGAGGGGATGTTGCACTTCGCCCTGTCGCTGCAGGTACACAGTTTCGTCATCGAGACCGAATTGCTTGCCTTTCAACTTCACGCGCGAGAAGAAGGCAGCCAGGCCGTAGTAGTCAGTTTGCGTCAGGGCTTCGAACGGATGGTTGTGACACTTCGCGCAGCCAATCCGCACGCCGAGGAACAACTGGCCGATGCTTTCGGCCGCTTCTTCCGGCGTTCGCGCGACGCGATAGAAACTGGCGGCGGGGTTCTCGAAGGTGTTGCCGCGGGCGGTGAGAATTTCCTTGGCTAGTTCAGTCAGTGGGCGATCTTCGGCAAAGTGATCGACTAGGTAACGATGCAGCCCATGCACGCCGCGGAGCGAAATCGTCGTCCGGTTGCCGCGCATTACATCGGCCCACTTGAGGGCCCAATAGGTGGCGAACTCGTCGCGCTCCAGCAGTTCATCGATCAACTTATCGCGTTTGTCGGCAGCGCGAGAATCGAGGAACCGTTGGGCTTCCTCCGGCGTGGGCAGAATGCCCAGCACATCGAGATAAATCCGCCGCAAGTAGGCTTCGTCGGCACACACCGCAGCGGGCTGGAGCTGCAAGGCTTGCTGCTTGGCGAAGATATGCGTATCGACCAGATTCGCGGGGGTGGGGCCGCGGAACTGATAGGCCGGATCGTGCTCGACAAACGTCAATTGCACGCTGCGGACTTGTTCCAGATAGCGGACGAGAATGTTGGCTTCGCCCGTAGCAGAAAATTCAACCAGGCCGCCGGGAGTGACCGTCACCGCGGGATCGAGCGGCACGGTGAAGACGGCTTGGCCCGTCACATCGACGACGCTGCCATCTTCAAACTTCGCCAGCGCCACAAGCTGCTGCTGCGGACTGCTGGGCTGCAACAACCGTGGCGGCGGCGAGACTTCAAGGCTAACCAACTTCCGCGCTGTGATTGAATCGGGGCAACCGGCGGCGATCCAGTCACGGAGCACTTGATAGGGAACATCGCTCGCTTGAAACCGCACGCCCCCCTGATGCGGCATCCGCCCTGAGCCTTTGCGCAAGATCAGACTCTGGTCCGGCTCGATGGGGTTCGTGCGGCGATACGAGGCTTCACGGGTGAGCGTTTGCAAATCGCTGACGGGATCGAAGCCGCGCAGACTGAGCCGAAAACCACCCTTGCCTTGCGGCGAACCATGGCAGGCCCCCTGACTGCAACCGCCGCGACTGAGGGCGGCCATCACGTCGGTGCGATAGTCGATGGCGACGGGTGCTGTGAAGTTCGTCACCTTGATGGACGCAGAGGCGATTCCGACAGTTGTGGTCGCGGTGATTGTCGCAGCGCCATCGCCTTTAGGCAGAACCACGCCGGCCGATGTCACTTCGGCCACCTTCGGATCAGACGATTGATACTTGGCCGAACGGCTGGCATCGCTCCAACTGTTTTTGTCGCTCGTGCTGACGAGCAACTGCACCTGCGACCGTGGGCCGTTGAGTGTGAACTCGGCAGGCGCGATTGTGACGGCAGCAGGTTCGGCAGCATCTACGATCGGGAGAATGAGACCGAACAGCAGGAATATCGAAGGTATAAGTTTGAATTGCATATTGATTCGGGGACTAGATATTTGCTGATGATTCTTAGCCACCGGCTTTAGCCCGGATTATTCACGATCGTTTGATTCGATGGGACT
>JAYTUF010000176.1:0-9987 GCA_043744755.1 Anatilimnocola sp. | reverse complement strand
CGATTTCGGCTGCCATCGTAGTTGTCCGGCTTACGCTGCCTCAGCGAGAACGAAGCTGAAATCCGCAGTTAACAACTACACAATGACTTAAAACTTGCTTGACTATTAAACACGACATGCGTATGATATTGTGTGATGATCTTTGACAAATCGGTTGATCGTTGACAGCAGGTTTGCAGAAGAACCACCTGCTTTAGCTATTATCAGAGGTGCTGGCGATAACCGGGTCGATTGCCGGTTATCGCGCAGCCAAGCCCTTGTCGGCCAATGACTTGCGCTTTTCAATGGGAAGCTGAAATGTTCTGCAAAACGGTTATCAAGGCCGGTTATCAGGCGGCGCGGGCGAGCGCACTGGAGATGGCCGAAAGTCGCATTGATCGGACTGTCCGAGCCTATTCAATTCGACTGATCAGTGCCACTCGCGAACCGTAGCGAGCGGATGATTTGCTCGGCTTCATCCAGTTCCTGGGCAAAGGCGGCGTTCTTCTCGCAGGTGTAGGTAAGGAAGGCGAGTTGGCCGTTATCGCTGATGTACCAGACCCGCAGAAAGTCGTCGTTCCAGGTGAAGTTCGCCGCGAGTTGCGGCCGCGGGGAATCGATGGCGGCGATATTCAGCGGGCTCCCTAAGTCATGTCCCTTCGCGAATTCTTTCAGCAGTTTTCGCAGTTCATCGACCGTCGCCTGCGGTCGCTCACTTGGCAACGCGGCAATGCTGAATTGCAAAGCGCCCAGGCCCATCTCCGGCGCTACGGTCAGCGGCGGAGACTCCCCTTCGAGTTCGGCCGTTACGTCATACCAGTTGTCGGGCGCTTGCACGGTGAACTGGGGAAAGGTGATTTCCTTCATGGATTTCTTTCGCTTGGGAGGGCAACGTATTTTGGGAGGGCGAGGCTCCTGCCGAGCCGTGTGCTACAAATCGAGATCATTCGGCAAGGCTGCGGCTCGGCAGGAGCCTTGCCCTCCCGGCTGTTACGCGCTCGGTTCGTATGCCTGACTGAACGGACTGCGGCCGCGGGGCATCCATAGGCACATGCCGATGCCCAGCACGTACAGGAAGCACAGGGGAATGGCCATCAGCAACATGCTGATCGGGTCGGCCGGCGTGAGGACCATCGCGACGACGAAGATGATCAGGATGGCCATCCGCCATTGGTTCATGAACAGCTCGACACTGACCAGGCCCAAACGATTGATGAACAGCATCACCAGCGGCAATTGAAAGCTGATGCCAAAGCCCAGCGGCAAGATCAGCACGAAGCTGAGCCATTCGCCGATCCGAGGATCGAACTCAGCGTTCAAGCCTTGATTGAACTGGAACAAAAAGTTCAACACGGGTTTGAAGACGAAGCCAAACGCGAGCGAGGCTCCGGCGAAGAACAGAATCAGACTGATCGGTAGATAGAGAAAGACCTGGTTCTTCTCGTGCGGATACAAACCGGCGGCGACGAAGTTCCAGACTTGATAAAAGATCCACGGGCTGGCGAGCACCAGGCCTGTCACCAGCGCGGCCTTCAAGTAGATCATGAACGCTTCCTGAGCGTTGAGCACTTGAAAGCGAACTTTGACGGGCTTCCAGTTATAGAACGAAACCAGGTTCACTCGCGGCGTGCGGAATTGGTCGCCGAACTGGCCGCCGATCAGCAGTTTGTTGAGCCGGCGGGAGGAGTCAGCATTGGCGGCCGTTTTGATTTCCTCGCGGAGTGTCTTCGCCGTATCGGGACTGGCTCCCGTCAAATCGCTGAACTCCTTGGCGTCGTGCAATTCCGGCTTGGCCAGCAACTCGTTCAAACTGACAATCAATTGTTGCCTCTCCGCGGGGAGCAGAGGTTTGTCGCCGGCAGCGATTTTTTTTAACGCAGTCTGTTGTTCCGTCGAGAGCAACTGCCACAAGCGCCGCGTGGGGGAAGCGGACGTTTCCTTCTCCTGCGCAGCGAGCAATTTTACAAATTCCAAATCGCTGGTTTCGGACTTGAAATCTTGAGGGACAAAGGCATAAGGCGAGAGACGAGCATCGCCCAACAGAGCCGGGAATGACAGGTGGAGCGCGCTTACAATCTGGGCCGGCTCGACATTCATTTTTTCGGGAACGAGCCGATCAACCAAAATCGTCTTCTGGTATTCAAACGGTGGTTTACCCTTGTAATCATCGCCGATCTGTTTCATCGCGCGGGCTAAATAATGGTCTGTGAGTGCCTCTTCCAGCGGTCCCTCAAAAAAGCGGACGACATACTCGGCGGCATACAGACCGATGCAGCAACCGACAATGATTCCGAAGAGCGAGCGAAACAGGCAGATGCGGAGTTCTTCCAGGTGTTCCCCGAAAGACATGCTGCCCCCTTCGAACAAATCGTCTTGAGGCGTCTTGGCCATGGCTGGTGTTTCCTGTGTCGTGATACCGTGATGTATGAATCGCCAGGAAGCCGGCGCGAGAAGAACGCCGCGAGCAACAACCGCGCGCGAAACTGCGCTGCAGTTGGACCCGCGGGGAAGCTTCGTCCCGAAGGACGGCGACCGGCAACGGCTGGCCCGCAGTGGAGGCGGACCAAAACATACGGTAGGAAGCTGCCGTACCAGCCATGGGCCGATTGTCACGTGATGGGCGTGGACAACCAATCCAAGTCTTATAATACTTGCCCAGCGGGTGGGCCACAACTGCCGCTGATCCCGAGAGACCGACGAATGACATCACTCTATCCGCTGCGATTTGAACCCGTGCTCAAGCGTTACCTATGGGGTGGCCGCCGCTTGCAAACAGTGCTGGGGAAGTTACTGCCGCCCGGCGACGACTATGCCGAAAGCTGGGAGATCGCCGATCATCCCGCAGGGCAAAGCGTCGTTGCGGCTGGTTCGCTTAAGGGCTGCACTTTAAACGAGTTGGTAAAGAGTCATGGAGCGGAATTGCTGGGGAAGCACACGCCGCAGCCACGCTTCCCGCTGTTGTTCAAACTGCTCGATGCGCAGACGGTCCTCAGTGTGCAGGTTCACCCGACCGATGCCGCCGCCGCGAAACTCGTTCCGCCTGACCTGGGCAAGACCGAAGCCTGGGTCGTGTTGCACGCCGAACCGGGCAGCGTGATTTATGCCGGATTGAAGCCGGGCTTCAATCGCGCCGCACTCGAGCGCGAAGTGCAGCGCGGGACGGTTGAGAACTGTCTGCATCGAATGGAACCACAGGCCGGCGATTGCCTCTTCATTCCCGCGGGAGTCGTTCATGCTCTGGGTGCGGGACTGGTGATTGCCGAAATTCAGCAAGCCAGCGATACCACCTTTCGTTTATTTGATTGGAATCGTCTTGGTTCTGACGGGAACCCGCGAGCGTTGCACATCGAGCAAAGCCTGAATGCGATTGACTACGAAATCGGTCCCGTGCAACCGCAGCGGCCGCGAGTCACGACCAGTGAAGGAGTGCAACGAGAGGAGTTAGTTGTCTGTGACAAGTTCGTGCTGGAGCGCTGGGAACTTTATTCGTTGACGACCATTGGCGGTGATAATCGTTGCTATCTGATCTGCGTCATTGAGGGGCAATTGACGATTGCGGGTGATCCCTGCGATCAACCGCTCCGTTGCGGACAAACGGCATTGATTCCAGCTTGCTCCCCTGCCCTGCTCACCCCGCGGGATAAGACGACGGTGCTGGTCGCGTGGCTGCCGGAGGGGAAAGTTCTGAGTTCTAAGTTTTGAGTTCTGAGACAAGAGGGAGGCGGTTCGGTCGTGCAATCTTCCTGTCTCCAAACTCAAAACTCAAAACTTCAGCTTCTTTGAACTTAACCCTCGCCCCATCCGTAAAGTCGCCACGCCTAATGCGAAACCGCGGTCTCGGGTTCAAGCTGCCCTGCCAGCAGCGCCGATGCTGGCAAAGATAGCCCCCCAATCTGCCTTGGGTGGAATTCGGCGGTTCCCTATAATCCGCCGCCCACCTGGCTCTGATGCGAGGATTGTATGATGCGCTGGACTTACTGCTTGACGCTGGTCGCCCTGCTGCTTGCGCCCACTGTGGGTTGCGCCGGCAACCGCTTTGCTGCTTCCCGCTGGAATTTCTGGCACCCTGGCCCGACGCCAGAGCAAAGGGTGCGGGCCAGTGTGCATGATCCCTATTCCGATAAGGACCTCGGCCCGGAAGTCGTCGGCGGCCGGCCGCGCGAATTTCAGAATCAGTATCCCGAAGCGGTTCGTAATCGGTTCTATTCCGATACGCACATGGGACGGTAGGCTCACCTCGCCCGATACAATCTCCTACGCGGATGTGTAAAATCGAAGCCGCGGTAAACTCTCTTGCCGCGACGTCGCTGTCATCATTGCGAGGGGTCTGGTCATGCAATCGCGTTTCCCCATCGGTGATCTCCCGCGCACTTCCCGTCGCAACTGGCTGATGCAAACCGCCGCACTGGGCGCGGCCGGTTATTGGAGTGGATCAAGCTGGGGACAAGAGCCAGCGACCCCAGAAAGTAAAGCGGCCGGACCCAAGCTGATCGTCCGCCAAGAGATGCCCTACAACGCGGAGCCGGAACTGCAGGCGCTGGTTTCGTCCCATATCACTCCCGTCGAACAATTTTATGTCCGCAGCCACGGTGCGGTTCCCGAAGTGGATGCCGCTGCCTTTCGCGTGAAGATTTCAGGACTCGTAAATCGCGAGTTGGAATTCAGCGTTGCTGGGTTGAAGGACAAGTTCGATACACACAAGATCGCCGCGACTTTGACTTGCGCGGGGAATCGTCGCCAGGAAATGAGCGCGATCAAAAAAGTCGGCGGCGTGCAATGGGACGCCGGCGCGATCGGCCATGCGGAGTGGCTGGGGACGATGCTCGCCGATGTGCTGCAGGCCGCTGAACTCAAGCCCGGCGCAAAGCACGTCTGGCTGGAAGGGCTTGATCCGATCAAAGAGAAGGACGGCAGCGAAGCTCCGTTCGGCGGTTCGATTCCGCTGGAAAAGGCCCTCGCCAAAGAGGGACGCGATCTGCCTTCGCTCCTCACGCATGCGATGAACGGGAAGCCGCTCACCCCGGCGCACGGAGCGCCGTTGCGCCTTGTCGTTCCCGGTTATATCGGCGCCCGGAGTGTGAAGTGGCTCGCGAAGATTGTTGTCAGCAATAAGCCTTCGCCCAATCACTATCTCGCGGAAGCGTACAAGATCATTCAGACTGATGATCCTGCCGAGGTGGCGAAAGCGGAACCGATTTACGAGTATCCAATCAATGTGGCGATTGGCATCGCAGAAGGGGCCAGATTAAAGGTCGGTCGGCAAACAATTCGCGGCTACGTGTTGCCTAGTGGTTTTTCCTATGCCAAGATTCGCAGCTTCGAGCTCTCCGTGGATAACGGCCGGAAATGGGGAACGATCCACCTGCCGCGCTCCGACAGTTCCTTGAGTTGGACACCCTGGGAAACCATGGTCACACTGGTGCCGGGTAAACAAACAATCATCGCCCGGGCGGAAGATAGCGTCGGAAAGTCAACGCCTGAAAACGGGTCGTGGAACTTCAAGGGCTACCTCTACAACGCCTGGCACCGTGTGCGCGTGGAAGGGGTGTAGCCCAACCCACGCGGAGCGTGTACCTAGGTAGCCCGTCGCGTCAGCAAGGGAGTCCTGCGAAAACGTCCACCATTGGCAACCGTGCGTCAGCACGCAAGAGCGACCCGTAACGGTTTTGTGCTATCGCACGGTTGCCACCTCCTGGGTCGACTCGCGGCACTTCCTGGCTCACGCGTCGGGCTACCTATTTTAGTCGCGTCATCTCAAACAAGTTCGTTGCTTGCGGACCGAGAAAACCCTCAAAGCGAACTCGCTTGCCGGTGGCAGCATCGACGATTTCATTCCGTTCGGCGAGTTCAAAGTAGGCATACGACCACGGCAGCTTGGCGGGCACGTTGCGATCGAGAACATCGACGTCGATCTTCACCGCTTCAGTCGCGCTTTGACGCAACTTGCTGCCCCGTTCCCCTTCGATCTCGCTCTTGATCGGCACGCCGGCAGCGGCCAGCGCAGCCATCGTTTTCTCCAGGTCATTCAAACCCGGCACGCCATGCGAGTTGACCAGCGAGGTGAAGTGATTGACGTTGTAGCCATGCACGAGCGTCCAGGCACCATATTGGCTGACTTGATTAAGTTCTTGTACGGCATCTTTCTGAGGCGGTTGCCACGGGAGGGTGTGAAAGAAGTCGACAACTTCAGCCAGTAGTTCGCCGGTGGTTGTAACTGGATTTGAATCAAGGTTGGCCAGCGCCGCGAGCGATTCCTCGCGAAACGCAAGCCGGTGATTGACGAGCGTTTGTTCGATCAACCGTCGAGATGGAGTGGGCAGTTCCCAGGTTTTTAGTTCCGAGATGAACAGTTTCGGAAACTTCCCGTTCGGATGTTGAAAATGAATCGCGCTCAGTTGCTTGTCTTCAAAATGGTAACTTCCTGCCGCGCGATAGCCGAGCGCTTCAAACACCCGCGAGACGCTGGCGATCCCCGTCTGCGGCTGCTGCACCGCAAGCGTGCGAAACGCGATATGATCGTTGCAGAACGTGGCCCCGGCTTGGGCGACCATTTTCTCGTACGCTTGCACATACGAGACTCGCAACCGGTAGCGATCCCAAAGCTCATCGAAAACGGCCGCTAAAAATTTCTCGCGCGGTGCAGCCGAGGCGAGGCGTTGGTGCGGACCGGAAATGGCAGTCATGGTAGAATTCCGGGAGAGTGAGGTCGGGGGTCAGAGAATCAGGGGCTCAGGGATCAGGCTGGTGCCAGGGCTTAATCGTAAGTATACGTCTTTCTCAGCCGCTGTCCCCTCACCCCAACCCTCTCCCTGTATTTGCGTGGAGTACCACGAGTACCGAGGAGAGGGAGTACGCCAAACTGACACCCGACACCCGACTCCTGTCCCCTGATTCCTGTCCCTGTCCAAAAGGATTTCCGATGAAAATCGCCATGATCGGCGCTGGCTATGTGGGTCTTGTCTCGGGAACGTGCCTGGCTGACAGCGGCAACGACGTCACCTGTGTTGACATCAATCAAGACAAGATCGAGCGGCTGGAGCAGGGGCAGATTCCCATTTATGAACCGGGTCTGGCGGAACTTATCGTCCGTCATGCGGCCAGCGGTCGCTTGCGGTTCACCATCGATACAGCCGAAGCGGTTCGCGGCGCTCACCTGGTCTTTCTGGCAGTGGGCACGCCCAGCCAGGAAGATGGCTCAGCGGATTTAACGTTTCTATGGCAAGCCGTGGAGAAGTTCGCGCCGCACCTGCGAGAGGATGCCATCGTGGTGGTGAAGAGCACGGCCCCGGTGGGCACCAACCGGCAGATCGCCGAACGGTTGCGGGAACTCACGGGCCGCGATTGCGATGTCGCCAGCAATCCGGAGTTTCTCAAAGAAGGGGCCGCGATCAACGATTTTCAGTATCCCGACCGAATCGTCGTCGGCGTGCGAACCGAGGCGGCGGAAGATCGACTGCGGGAACTGTATGGACCCTATCTGCGGACGGACAAGCCCTTCCTGTCGATGACGCCCGAGAGCGCGGAATTGACGAAGTACGTTGCCAATGCCCTCCTCTCGACCAAGATTAGCTTTATCAACGAGATGGCCAATCTCTGCGAACGTCTGAAAGGTGACATCAACGATGTTCGCCGCGGCATTGGTCATGATCGCCGGATTGGCTTTCAATTTCTGTTCCCCGGCGTCGGTTACGGCGGAAGTTGCTTTCCCAAGGACGTGCGAGCGCTGGCTGAAATGGCTCGCAAAGTGGGGCTCGAGCCGCGGATGCTCGATGCCGTCGATGCCGTCAACAATCAGCAAAAGCATGTGCTGATTGAGAAGCTGCAGCAACAGTTCGCCGGCAAGCTCTCCGGGTTGACGCTGGCCTTGTGGGGACTCGCCTTCAAGCCGCGGACGGATGACATTCGCGAAGCGCCGGCTCTCGTGCTGATTGACCACATGCTGGCCGCCGGCTGCAAACTGCAGGTACACGATCCCGAAGCGATGAAAAACGTGCGGCAGTTGTATGGCGACAAGCTCCGCTATGCCAACACGCCCATCGATGCGCTCGAAGGGGCCGATGCCTTGTGCATCAACACCGAGTGGGGCGATTTCCGCAATCCCGATTTTGAAGAGATGAAGCGCCGCCTACGCCTGCCGATCATCTTCGACGGCCGCAATCTATACGAGCCGGAGATCATGCGCAGCCACGGCTTCATCTATCACAGCATCGGCCGGGTGACGGTGCAGCACACGTCTTAGGTGACCAGCAACGCCGACGCAAACAAGAAAACCGTCCATTAACGACGCCCGTCCAGGGACCCACTTTGCTCGGAAACCCGAGGAATACGCAGGTTCCTGTCCCGCCAACGCCCCCATTAATGGACACCCCCCTTTAGCGGAAAGGCAAGACTTGCCTCACCCCGCCGACCCGGCCGCAGCCCACGTAGCTCGCAGCCATGCTGCGAGCGAGTCGCAGGAAGTTCTACGCCACCGCTGACCAGCATATCGATCTTCTACTCCAAGATCACGCCCCTACCCGGCCAGTTCTGGGACACGCGACGACAGTGAACCAACTGCGGCACCCGCGGCTATGCTCTGCAAGGTGTACCTTGACCATTCCCCGCCAGGACGCTTATCTCATAAGACCAGGGAAGACACGGGTGAGTACAACCGTGCCACCTGCCGTATAATGAGGAGTAGCCCAGGAACGTGCGACTGTTAACAACAGATTACATAACAACACAGTAAGTATTGATATTAAATGCTCCTGACACTTTTAATTCCCCAATACACGGCCCAGCTGTACCTCTGTGAACGCTTCGATACACCGGTTGCCCGCTGAACCGCATCACTCGAGGCCGGAGCGGCTGGCTAAGCCTTACCCCGTACGACTCTTTCATTCGCAACTCTCCTCCGGCTTTACGCCGACGCACCCTGACCCCTTTATCTTTCCCCTTTATCTTTCTTCCCTTCTCTTTTCCCTTCTCCTCAACTTAATGAGGCAAACTCAAATGACAATTTGTACACTCCACCGGTTGGGCACTCCAACATTACGATATACTTCGGTCCCTCGCGTGCGACCTTTCCGCGATCCATTCCAACAGAGAGCACAAGAACTGGCTTGTTAAGATCCTGGTCAATTTTTCCCTGAATGTTTCCCAGCAAGCGATCTTTTCCCTCTTCCTCGCACCGAAAAAGAGCCAAATCGAACGCGTACCCGGGAGCTTGATCTCGGCAGATGTCATAGTTTACGGCTTGCGAATCGGAATTGCTGCCTCCGAACTCACGGACAAGAGGCTGACCGCGATTGATCGTAAACAGCGATTGCTTGAACGGCGGGGTGTCGCCAATCCGCTGCCCATTGATAGTAAAATAGATATCGTCGCATGTACCTACCGTCGCGATCGCTTGCAAGCCAGTCAATGAAATGCTGTGGATCGACCAATAGTTCGCATCCAAATAAAGGTCCTGATATTTCTTGCTGTGAAACTCTAGAATTCCGTGACGGAAACTTGCTGGCTGAGAGCGACTCGCGTAGCTTGAGACGGGCCAGTACGATAGAAGAAATGCACCCAGAGCGCCAGGAATAGCACCGAAGATTAGCGCCAACAAAATGTTCTCTTCCGGAGGACCCTTCAAAAAAACCATCATCCACAGGACGATGGCCGCGGTAGCTCCTCCCAAGACGGATGCCGTGCCTAAAATCACCCACCGATATCTTTCAGCGATGACAAGCTGCTCAAGACAATTGTCGCACACTGGCACGTCGATCATCTTTGTTACTTGTGCGTATTGTTGATAGCCCGTCGATTGGCTTTCGGTCGGTGCATATATCTTCCAGGTGTGGCGAGGCTGCCGCTCCACGCAATTGCAGCAGATGTGCGGAAATCGATACTCTTGCATGTGTTATTTCGGCTCTTCCGGATCCAGCGTGCGCAGCCGTCGTCCGTGGATTTTTAAGGCATGGCTCGGGTGTCCAATGGTAGTTGCTGCAAATACGGTCGATGGGTTACGCTGCCATTGCCTGG
>JAYTUF010000175.1:0-2567 GCA_043744755.1 Anatilimnocola sp. | reverse complement strand
GTGCTGGTCGATCCCGATCGGTTGCGGGCGTATGGCGTGACACTGGATCAGGTCTTGCGGGCTGCCGGCGATGCTACCGTGCTCGATGCCGGCGGCTTTGTCGATACGCCCAATCAACGCTTGGCCGTGCGGCACGTCTCGCCCATTCTGGAACCCGAAGATCTGGCCCGCACCGTCGTCGATTTTCGCGCCGGCGCACCGCTGCGGATCGGCGATGTAGCTCGAGTGGTCATCGGCTCGCCGCCCCCGATTGGCGACGCCATCATCAACGACGTGCCCGGCATTCTGCTGATCGTCGAGAAGCAGCCCGAGGGAAACACGCTGGAAGTTACCCGCAAAATCGAAGCCGCCTTGGCCGCTCTCAAGCCTGGCTTGCAAGGCGTGGAAGTGGATTCCACCATCTTTCGCCCGGCTTCGTTCATCGAACGGGCGCTGGACAATCTGAGCCATGCGCTCCTGGTTGGCTGCGGGCTAGTCGTCGTAATTCTGATCATCTTCTTATTCGATTGGCGCACGGCCCTCATCAGCTTGACCGCGATTCCGCTCTCGCTGGTCGCCGCCATGGTGGTCCTCACCAGCTTTCATGTGACCATCAACACGATGGTGCTGGCCGGGCTGGTCATCGCCTTGGGCGAAGTGGTCGATGACGCGATCATCGATGTCGAAAACATCGTCCGCCGGCTGCGTTTGAACCGCGCGGCGGGCTCGCCGCAGTCTCCCTTTGACGTCGTCTTACAAGCTTCACTCGAAGTCCGCAGCGCGGTTGTCTACGCGAGTTTAATCGTCACGCTCGTCTTCCTGCCGATCTTCTTTCTCGATGGCGTCGCCGGTTCTTTCTTTCGCCCGCTGGCCCTCTCCTATGTGCTGTCGATCATGGCCTCGCTACTCGTGGCGCTGATTGTCACACCCTGCATGTCTTATGTACTACTCGCCGGCCAGCATCAGGTTCGCGAAGAGGCACCCTTTGCGAACTGGTTGCGGCGCGGATACAAGGCGCTGCTGCCAGCGCTCGTCGGTCATCCAATCATCGTGGTTGGCAGCCTGGTCGCCATCTTTGTGCTCACGCTCGCCGCCTCGACGCGGCTGGGCCAGGAGTTCCTGCCCGATTTTCAGGAGACGGATTTTTTGATGCACTTTCTCGAACGGCCGGGCACCTCCATCGAAGCGATGGACCGCGTGACCATTCGCGCCAGCAAGGAACTGCGGGCGATCAAGGGCGTGCGCAATTTCGGCTCACACATCGGCCGGGCGGAAGTGGCCGACGAAGTCGTCGGCCCGAACTTCACCGAACTCTGGATCAGCATTGATCCGGATGTTGACTACGCCAGCACCGTCGCTCAAATTCAGCAGGCGATGGAAGGCTATCCGGGGATGTACTGCGACGTGCAAACCTATCTGAAGGAACGGAGCAAAGAAGTGTTGACGGGGACCAGCGCGAGCATCGTGGTCCGCCTGTTTGGTCCCGAGATGGACAAACTGCGCTCCAAGGCCAAGGAAGTGGAAGCGGTCATGACGAAAGTCTCCGGCGTGGTGAATCTCAAGGTCGAGCCGCAAGTGCTAGTGCCGCAGATTGAAGTGCAACTGCAGCCCGCGGCGGCCGAGCGGTTTGGTCTCACCGCCGGCCACGTCCGCCGCGCCACAACGACGCTGCTGAGAGGGACCCGCGTGGGCGAAGTCTATGAAGGACAAAAGCGCTACGCCGTCATGGTCTGGGGTGAACCGCATCTGCGCACCGATATTGCCTCACTCCGCAACCTGTTGATCGATACACCGTCCGGCGCGCAGGTCCGACTGGGGGACGTGGCGGAAGTCGCCATCGTTCCCATGCCGAATGAGATCAAGCGCGAAGCGGCCTCGCGCCGGCTGGACATTCTGTGCAACGTGCAAGGCCGCGATTTGGGTTCAGTCGCCGCGGAAATTGAGACCCAGGTGCGGAAGATTTCTTTCGAGCGCGAGTACCACCCAGAGTTTCTGGGCGAGTTCGCCGCCCGCCAGGAATCAAGTCGCCGCTTGGGGTTCTATTCACTGCTCGCGCTGCTGGGGATCGTGCTGGTGTTGTACATCGACTTTCAATCCTGGCGGTTGACGGGCATCGTGATGCTCACCATCACATTTGCCCTCACCGGCGGAGTGTTCGGCGTGCTGCTGACCAGCGGCGTCGTGTCACTCGGCTCGATGGTCGGCTTCGTCACCGTGCTCGGCATCGCCGCCCGCAACGGCATCATGCTGATCAGCCATTACAAGCACCTGCAGGAACACGAAGCCGAACCGTTTGGCCTGAACCTCGTGCTCCGCGGCGCCGAAGAACGCCTGGTGCCGATCCTGATGACCGCGCTGACGACAGGCCTCGCGCTGCTCCCCTTGATCCTGGCGGGTGGCAAGCCGGGCAACGAGATTGAATACCCGCTGGCCGTGGTCATCTTAGGCGGCCTGATCACCTCGACAATTCTCAATCTGTCCCTGGTCCCCGCGCTCTACTTGCTGCTGGGAAGTAGTAACACGGCGCCTGCGTAGGCTGGGCACTCTTGCCGGGAGGCAAATCTCACCGCAGGCACGTTTAACCAGGG
>JAYTUF010000174.1:0-2567 GCA_043744755.1 Anatilimnocola sp. | reverse complement strand
CGCTGCTCAAGGACTCCCCCGGAACCTGGCAACAAGCGGCCTTCGGCATCGGCAAGCTGATTCAGTTCGCGTTTCCGGCCGTATGGATTTTTGTCATCGAGCGTCGGCGGTTCGCATGGCAACGACCATCCACCCGTGGCCTGGGGCTGGCGTTAGCATTTGGCGTGATTGAAGCCGTGGCAGCCCTGACGCTGTATTACGTCTGGCTGAAGCCCGCGGGCGTGTTCGTCGGACCGCTGGCGGAGATGCTGCTGAAGCTGCGCGGCTTTGGCCTTGATTCGCGAGTCGGCTTCGTCGCCCTGGCCATCGCTTATTCGCTCGTCCATTCGTGGATGGAAGAATATTACTGGCGGTGGTTCGTGATGAACGAATTGCGGACAAAAATAGAAAGTCCCACAACGATGGTTCGCGCACTCGTGATTTCCAGCATTGCCTTCGCGGCCCATCACGTGATCGTGCTCGCGGGCTACTTTCACTGGGATTCGCCGTGGACGTACATCTTCTCCGCATTCGTCGCCCTCGGCGGCGCGTTCTATGGCTGGCTCTATTTGCGCAGCAATTCGATCTACGCTCCCTGGCTGTGCCACGCACTGGCCGACACGGTGATTTTTCTCGTCGGGTATGATTTGCTTTCGAACTCGCTCACGTAGGGCACTAATACCGATCCAGCAGCACCTGATGAAATTCCAAATCGGTTTCCGGATCGTGGGCTTGCAGTTGCAAGGTGCCACCTTCCAGGCGCAGACCGCGGCGGGGGTTTTCATGCGGCTCGCGGATGTCGGTCCAGTCGCAGGTTTGCTGGCCGTTCACCCAGATCGAAATATGAGGCCCCGCGATGACCGTGGTCAGGCGAAACATTTCGCCATCGCGGCAGACCAGCTTGCGGGCATGTTGGCGGTCGTCCACCGAGCCAGTGCAACAACCGCTCACGCCTCCGCGGGTGTCGTAGACTCGGTTATGAAGCTGTGCTTCGTAGCCCATCATCACTGTCCCGGGCTGATTGCGGAGGAAGATGCCGCCGTTGGTGTGCGGCGCCGCAGTGCGGACATCGACTTGCAGCAGGAAGTCTTTGAGCCGCAGCGGCGTGATCTCGCTCTTGGCAGCTTCGGGCGGGCCTTGATATTCGAGCGCTCCGGGGCCCCCCTGCGCGAGTACAAACCCATTCTTCGCTTCCCAGGTCACCTTGGTGCCCGGCTTGGCCTGCGGATAAGGAATAATCTTCCAGCCTGTCAGGTCTTTGCCGTTGAGCAACGGTTGCGTCTTCGCAGGCTGAAGCGCCAATTGGCTGACGGCCAGGCCATCGGCTAATTGCAATGCCGCGAGCGGATGGGCGCACTTGAGCAACTGCAAACCCGGTTTTAGTTCCACTTCAAATTTATCACCGGCCCGCAGCTTTCCCGCGTGAACGACGTTGACCTTCAGGCTGTAGTGATGAAACGGGCTGGTGGTCGTGCCGCCGACCAGGACTCGTGTCGGCTTCGCCGCATCATCTCCGGGCTCTAGCTTCGCCTCGCGAAAGCCGAATGTCGTCTCACCGTCGAAGAGCGCGATCCAACCGGCGAGTGTCTCTTCTTTGCTGAGTCGATGACCGAACTCCGCCGGTGACTTCTCGTCCTTCAATGGCTGCGTGAAACCCTCTTCACCGGCAGCCAAAATGAGAACGAGCAACGAGAGGGAGGTGAACATGAAAGACTCCTGATCGCTAACGCACATTCGGCGCGGCGGCGATTTGTATTGGTTGAGGGAGCGACGCTTGCCAGGCAATGATCCGCGGCACAATGTTGCCATCCGCGGGGACCTGGCCGACGAGCGTGAAGGTACCTTGCTGCAAGTGCGAACTCAAGCGCTGCGTCATATCCGCCGCTTGTTGTAAGACTGTCTCAGACTCCAGCGGAGTGAGTTCCCGCGAATGCAACACGACGGCGCCTGCGGTTCGCTCGCGCGTCAGCCAGGAGAGTCGGCCTTGATTGGCTTTCAGCAAGCGGCCCTCAAAATAGCCGCGGCGGAGTTCGCCTTTCGAGTTGAATTGCACGACGCGCTCGCTGCCGAAGAACAGGCTGAAACTCCCATCGCGGCGAAAACCGGCGATCACCGGTTCGGGTTCGTTCGACAACAAAATCTCCGCCCGCTCGACAAGCGCCGTCGCTTCTCGCAGCAGGTCTTCGCGGTCGGATTCGTCGCGGGCCATGGCGTCACTCCCTTGGGTGGGGCGTCAGGGGTCGGGAGTCTTGGGCGAATGGAGGCTTTCCAGATCGCAAAAATGTTCTTCGCCAAAGACTCCCGACCCCGGCCTTTACTTGCACGCGCTGTAGAGGAGCGCCATGGCCGCATTCTAACGGCGCGGGTGAAGCTAGTTCACTAGGTTTTTGGAACTCTGCTTCGAATTTCGCTTGCGCGTCTGGGCTGGTTGATTCACCGCCAAGCATGATGCCTGCGCGACGACCAAATTGTCGCCTCACGTAGGCGAGTCATTCCATGACTCGCAGATGCTCAGTCAGGGAATGTTCTCAGTCAGGGAATGACTGAGCTACGTGGGTTGCACGATCGACCGCAATTCAGCGGCTAGA
>JAYTUF010000173.1:0-2569 GCA_043744755.1 Anatilimnocola sp. | reverse complement strand
TCGCGGAGCATCTGGAGAAGGGCGTGATCCGTCGCGGCCGCATCGCCGGTTGGCTCGCGCCGAATCAAATGCTGATGGCGGGACCAGTTGCAGCGCTGCAGTTGTTGGAAGTCGCGAAGCGTGAAGCGTTGCCGCTGACGACGTAACAAATTTGACGATTGCGCGAAACGTAAATGAAATATCCTTCGCTGGCAGGCAGTGTTAGCGGCGATTTCCCGCGAATTCTGGTATATAATGTAATCAATCGATGAGCCGAGGCCCGCACTTCCTAGGTGCTGAATGATTGCTCAACCCACGTCTCCCACGACGACTTCGCCACTTGCCTTGTTGGAACAGGACGTTCTGGTACTGCGCGCGACGCTCAACGACGCGCTGGGGCGGATTCGCGATATGGAGCAGCAGGTTGCCGCGTTTTCTCCCGCTGCGATTCGTGAAGAGCATCAATTAGTTCGACGCGATTCCGACGAAATGCAACTTGCGTTGCGGCTCTGCGAGGAGTTGTTTCCCGCCAACACGACGGAAGTAGATGTCGAGTGTGATCCTTCAGATCCCCATTGGAAGTGGTACACGGTCACAGTTCACTGGGTCGGCGGAATTCGAGAATCGATTGACCGGCAGATGGAGTGGCACGAAAGGTTGGCTCAAGCGTACCCCGGACTCAGTGACCAATTTCGGATGATCGTTGACGTGCAATGAAGCCTGTGGAATTCATCCGGTTCGCAGAAAAGTTGGCAATCCAGCCGGCGGTCGTTCCCGCGGTCCTGCGTTCGGCAGCCAGCCGCGCCTACTACGGTGCCTTTCATTTGACGCATGAATTTCTGGTTTCTCTGGGATTTCAGCCTGGAGCAAAACACAACCTCCAAACCTAGCTGATCGATAGTTCACATCCTGCCGCGCAGAAGTTTGCGCGCTGCCTCGCCGATCTACAAACCGAGCGAGTGAGAGCTGACTATGAACTCAACCGCCTGAGTGCGGAGTCTCCCAACGCTGCGCGTCGAGCGGTCGAACTGGCGCGTGATTTTGAAGCGCATTTTGCCAAGTGCCAATCGCCGGAAGCTCGCGCGCAGATTGCGAATGATGTTCGCAACTTTCTAGCAAAGCAAAAACACTCTTGAGCAATTCATGGCGGCAGGCGTCGTCGCCTGCCAGTCACTTGATCAGTCTGCTTCGCGGAGCATCTGGAGAAAGGCGTCATCCGTCGCGGCCGCATCGCTGGCTGGCTCGCGCCGAATCAAATGCTGATGGCGGGACCAGTTGCAGCGCTGCAGTTGTTGGAAGTCGCGAAGCGTGAAGCGTTGCCGCTGACGACGTAGCATTCGCCATTCTCGCAAAACCGAACCGGTCCGCAGGGCTGGTTTCGTTGTCGATTTTAGCGCCAGTCTTCCACAGCGCGGATGGCCTGACTGATCCACGGGCGCAGCATGTCGCTGGTCAGGCCGTCGGCATCGGGGGCTTCACTTTGGAACAACAGACAGGCCTTGAGGGCCGCTTTGGCTGGTTGACCGCCGGAACGCAATTTTCCAATGACACGGGCGGCAGATCCGCGCTCGCGGATCGAACCTGACTGCAAAACGCGGACGCAAACCGGGACAAGTTCGTCGGTCACCTCGGAGCGGAATCCGAAGTCTTCGACGAACTTTTCCAACGCGGCCACGCGGGCAACATCGCTGTACTTCGGGTTTTGTGCAATTGCCAGTAGAAATTCATCCTGCTGTTTGTCATCGTTCATGCGCGGCAAGGCGTTAATGGCCAGCGTCGCCACCGGCTCCTTATTCTGCTGAATGATGGCCTCCAGCAACGGAATATTCTTCGGCTGAACGTTTAGTTTCCCAGTCGATAAATAACTTCGCGAGGCATACGAAGCGGCCGTAGCGATCGCGCGATCAGAATGCGATAGGAGCCCGATGACGACTTCGGGTTTCCGGCACGCGATTGATTTCAATGCGCTTGTGGCAACCAACCGCCGCGGGTTTGAGGCAGGCGTGAGCAAAGGTAATAGGTCGGGCAATATGTCCGGCCTTTGCGTGGCGATGGCGCGGGCTGTGGCGTGAATCGCTTGATGATATGCATTGTGCTTGCTGTAGGGAGAATCGGCGGGCGGTTCCAGGGGCGCCGTCAGATAGCGTGGGCTCGGGACGGCAATTCTGCTGCCGATCACAGGTCGCGCCGGAACTGCTTTCAGGGGTGGATCGCACAGGAATTTCCAGAGCGCGGCGCGAATGGCTGCGCACGGCGGATAGCCTTCCAGGGCCGATGCGGCAGCTTCCGATTCCTGGGGATTGCCGTACAACCATTTCGCAAGTTCATTCACGAGCGCCGAATCGTCGATCGGGTGAAGTTCGAGCGCCCGCATGGTCGCGAGACGTAAGACAGAATCTTCGCTGCGCAAGATCTGCAAACAAGTAGGAGTCGCGGGCTGGCCCAGCGCGACCAAAAGGCGGCAAAGTTCACTCGCATATTCCTGGGCAAACTCCGTTTCCCGATTGGCTTGGATCGATTTGAACAGCGCTTCCGCCGCCCGCTGCTGGTCTTCAACAGGCAATTTCGCCATGCACTCATATTCAATCGT
>JAYTUF010000172.1:0-10019 GCA_043744755.1 Anatilimnocola sp. | reverse complement strand
AAAGAAAGAGGCCTTCTTCAATTCCCCCCATTCGGCAAAATCACGCTAGCAAATCCCCGGAACCGGAATTAGCGTTTTCGGCACTAGCCTGCGGCTCGTGCTGATACCCACTACCGAACTGTGGGATAGCGCCCAGCGGCTGATCCTAGCGAGCTTCGCAACCCGAACATTTACGCAGCCCTGAAATCGAGTCCCGAATGCTATTCACCATCCCACGATTGCGCGTAGAATGAACGAGGCAGGGCGGGCGGCAATCAGCCACCTGCTCGCCGTCTTTATTGATCCGGAGCATTCAGCATGAAGTCCATTTTGGCCGCCGCGGCTGTCTCATTCCTCGTCCTGGTCTTGGCTGGTTGCAGCCAGTCCCCGCCGACGGCCGCCGTTGCCACCACGCCGCCACCGCCGGCGGGCGTGATGCTGGTCAAGCTCAAGCTGCCGGGAATGACTTGCGGCGGCTGTGCAATGGATGTGCAAGACACGCTTACCAAAGTGGACGGCGTTTCACACGTCGCCACCGATCCCGCCAAGCGCGAATGCTCGTTCTGGTTTGCCAAAACCGACGGCGAGATCAAAGCCACGCTCGACGAGCTGGCCAAGTCGAACGACAAAATCGCCGGCTATGAACGGCTGAATTAAAGTCGTCTTTCGCTCCGCGAAAGAACGTCCTTTCGCGGAGCGAAAGGCGACAATGTTTACATGCTCTCCGTGGGCACGTACAGGCAAACTTCACTCGCTTGAGTCATAATTTGCAAGTAGTGACGGTGCGCTTCAAAACGGTTCGCAAAATACTGCCGGTGCTTTGGTTCCATTGCACCGGATTCGCCAAGCGACACAGTACTTGACCGATGCTGCCAGTTCGAGGTCCATCGGACACTCGGCTGCGTAATCGGGGGCTTCTGGTTTTGTCGTGGCGACCATCCGGTTAAGCCTGCTGCACTTGCAGTGTTTGCTTCTCGTCTAAAATGCTGAGCGTCAGGCCAGGCGAAGTGTTACCGGCGTCTTTCGATTTTTTCGTGATTGGGGCCGGTGAAAACTTCCCATCAGCGGGTGGCACTTAAGCGGGCGAGCAAGGGTTTGACGTTTAGCGCGGCGGAAGATTTGGAGAGATCAACTTGCTCCGCCCACTCAGCGGTGCTGAAGCGCTTGCCCTGTTGAAATAAGTTGGCCCTCAGCCAGGCACGCAGCATCTCGAAGTCACCGCGGGCGAAGTTTGCTTCAAGCGGACCAAGTTCGGCTTGCGCTCGTTCAAACAGCATCGCCATCAACACATTGCCGAGCGTGTAAGTGGGAAAGTAGCCGAACATTCCCGCTGCCCAGTGACCATCCTGCAAACAGCCTTCGCGGTCGTTGGCTGGAATGACATCGAGGTACTTGCGATAAGCAGCGTTCCAAGCCGTCGGCAGGTCGCGGGCGGCTAGCTCGCCGCTGAGCAACGCTTGCTCCAGTTCCACTCGCAATAGGATATGCAAGTTGTAAGTCAACTCATCGGCCTGCACGCGGTTCACGCCGGGCGCGGCGTGATTCAGATGCGCGACGATCTGCTCCGGCGACCATTGACCTCGTGTTGCGGGAAACGCTGCTTCGATCTGCGGTAGCAGAAATTGCCAGAACCCTAAACTGCGGCCGACGGCGTTCTCCCACAGCCGGGCTTGCGACTCGTGTACGCTCAGGGAGATCGGTTCGCCAACGGGTTCGCCATGATGTTCCGTGGGCAGACCTTGATCGTAGAGTGCATGCCCCATCTCATGCAGCAGCACTGAAATCACCGGCGCGAGATTCTGTTCATCAAAGCGAATGGCGATCCGGCAATCATCGGCGCTCAAGTGAGTCGTGAATGGATGCACTGCGGTATCGAGTCTGCCGCGACGGAAATCAAATCCCAGTTGCTTTGCTAATTGTTCGCAGAGTGCGCGCTGCTGTGGAATGGGGAACTGACCACGCAGCGGAGGCTTCTGCGCCGATGATCGCTGCCGGCCCAACTTCTGAATCAGCAACTCGGGCAACTGCCGCTTTAATTCCGCGAGCGTTTCTTTCACCGTGGCGTACGTCAGCCCCGGTTCATACTCCGCAACGAGCGGCTCATACAAGTCGGCCGAGGCAGTCCAGCAGCGGGCCTGTTCTCGTTTGAGCTTGATGACTCGCTCCAACCAAATCGCAAATCGCCCGAAGTCATCGGCTTCGCGCGCGAGTGCCCATTCATGCTGGGCTGTGGTCGTGACGCGGGCGAGCTCTTCGACGAGTGACCGCGGCTGCAGTTTGGAAAGTCGATGACGTCGCCGTAACTCGACCACATTAATTGCAACCGCTTGCGTTTCGCGAGATATATCAACATCAGCCAGCCAATCATCCAACCGCGGATCGCAGGCTAGCTCATGTTGCAGCCCCGCGAAATACGCCAATTGCAGGCCGCGATACTCGCTCGCGCCAGCCGGCAGCAGCGTCAGCTCGTCCCAGCCAAGTTGCTCATGAATGGCCGACAAGAGCGCCTGCTCGCGCACATGTTTTAAGAGCGATTCGTAAGCCTGGCGAGCGACGGCGGTCATGGAGCCTATTGTAGACGGTGGGTTGCGAATCGAACTCCTCGAGGCAGGTATTGTAACTGTTGAAGTCCAGCCCGCCGCTGGCACGCGGTACGGGGTCAAGGTAGGCTTGGCGTGGTCAATCGACCATCTTTTCAACTAACGAAACCGAATTTACCTGATGTGCGGCATTGCGGGGGCGATTTGGACGCGGCCGGAACTGGCGATTGAATCGCCCGTGCTGGAGCGCATGACCGCAGCGCTCAAACATCGCGGGCCCGATGATCAAGGCCTGTATCAAACAGCTTGGCGGTTGCGACCTCCGTATGAAGCGCAGCCGGGCATCGCGCTGGGGCATCGACGGCTCTCGATCATTGACCTGGCGGGCGGACATCAGCCTCTGGCCAATGAAGACGAAACGATCTGGGTGGTCTTCAACGGCGAGATTTATAACTTCGCCCATCTCCGCCGCCGGCTGGAAGGTTCGGGCCATCGCTTCCGCACGGACAGCGACACTGAGACCATCGTCCATTTGTATGAAGACGAAGGGCCGAACTGCTTCGAACATCTGGCCGGCATGTTTTCCATCGCCATTTGGGACAGCACCCGCAGACGTCTGGTGCTGGGCCGCGATCGACTGGGAAAGAAGCCGCTGGTCTATCGAGCCGAACCAGGCAGGCTGTTGTTCGCCAGCGAACTCAAAAGCTTGTTGCAAGTTCCCGGACTGCCGCGGGACATTGATCTCTCGGCCGTCGATGAGTATCTCACGTATCAATACGTGCCCCATCCGAACACGATTTTCAAGGGCTACAAAAAACTACCGCCCGGTCACTCGGCCGTCTGGCAAGATGATCAACTGACCGTGCAACCTTATTGGCAGCCCGACTTTGCCGTTGAGCAGTCTTATACCGAAGCGGAAGCGGTCGAGCGCGTCCGCGAACTCTTGACGTCGGCTGTGCAAACGCGCCTGCAAAGCGAGGTGCCCTTGGGCGCCTTTCTGTCCGGCGGCATCGATTCCTCGCTGATCGTCGCGCTGATGCAGCAGCAGGCGGGCGAACGGGTGAAGACGTTCACGATTGGCTTTCCGATCAAGGAATACGACGAATCCGCGTATGCCGAACGTGTTGCCAGGCACTTGGGCACCGATCATCAAACGTTGCGCGTCGAACCGGATGCGGTAAAGATTCTGCCGCAACTCGCCTATCACTATGACGAGCCGTTCGGCGATAGCTCCGCGGTGCCGACGTGGTACGTCTCACAGCTCACCCGTCAGCATGTGACCGTCGCACTCAGCGGCGACGGCGGCGATGAGCTGTTCGCCGGTTATCCCCGCTATCGCGCCGCGGCGCTCGCGGGCTGGTTCGATCGCTGGCCTTTCGTCCGCAGTTTGTTCGCGGCGAACCTCTGGCAAATGATTCCTTGCTCCGCACGGCAGAAATCACGGATCCGGCAGTTCAAGCGCTTCGCGAGCAGTTTATCGCTACCGCCGGAGCGCCGTTATCTCGATTGGATTTCGATCTTCAACGAGGCCCGTCGCGGAGAACTTTACAACGAAGCTTTCGTCGCGCAGCTTCCCGATTGCGACCCCGCTGGTTTTTTGACGACGCAGTGGAAGCGGACGAAGGGCCGCGATCCGATTTCCGCCGCATCGTTGACCGATCTCGTCACTTACCTTCCCTGCGATTTGATGACCAAGGTTGATATTGCTTCGATGGCGCATGGCTTGGAAGTGCGGGCCCCGTTTCTCGATCATCGGCTGGTCGAGTTCGCCGCGGCGCTCCCCGCGAAGTTCAAGGTCCGCAACCGGCGCGGCAAATGGCTCTTGAAGCAAGCCTTCGGCGATCTGTTGCCGCGGGAAGTCTGGCAGCGGCCCAAGATGGGCTTCGGCGTGCCCCTGGATCATTGGTTCCGGAATGAATTGAAGCCGCTGCTGCGCGAAACTCTCTTGGAAGGTGAAGCTGTCAAACGCTGGTTTCGCCGCGAAGCTGTTGAAGAATTAATGCTCGCCCACGATGCGCGGCGGTTCGATCATAGCGCGCGATTGTGGTCGCTGTTGATGCTGGAATTGTGGCTCAAGGAATGGGGCGCAGGTAGCCCGGCGCGGTAGCGAGGAAGTGCCGTAAGTTCCTTCAACGAAGTCCGTTGCAGCGGTCGCTGAGGGTATCACGCGAATCGCTGCAGGGAGACCTTCGAGGAATCAGCGCGCGTCGGGCAAGCCTTCCAAAACTTTTCGTTTGGCAAAGGCGAGGTTCTGAGTGGTCGAGCCTTCCGCGGGTGGGGCGCCATGAATGATGGAGTAAGTGCTGCGTTTCCAAAACCAGGTTCCTTCGTCGCAGAAAATATTGGCAACCGAGAAACCGGTTAGCCGGTCAATCAATTCCACCCGCAGAGGCGCTTCAGGCGGCTTCGACCAGTAATATCGTTCGGGCATGCGACATCCTTTCGTCCGACAAAAAAGCAGCCCCAACAGTGACGCCCAGGACGTCACTGACGGGGGCCGAGGCGCGATCTTGCGAAGGGGTGCCGGCGAGTGGTTTTCTCAAGTCGCCAGGGTCTTCACGACATCAGATCGGGCACGTGCGGATCATTTTACAGCAAACGAAACAGGATTTCTGTTCGGAACCGTTCAAAACGACGTAACCTGCGGTTTTGTAACAGTCTGCGGGCGACGATTTCCACTCGCCACTTGGGGTGGGCCGCGATTACGACTAAAATCAGCGGCGGAGTAGTCGGCTCCCTCTCACCCGAGATCAGCGCGGCTGCGAAATGATTCGCCTGTTCGACCCCCGAACAAACTGGCTCTCGACATGCAACGCTAGCTGGCCGGGGCAGGCTGTCGTTCCGAGCTCGTCATTCGCAGTTTTCTAGTTGATTCTTGCTGCCCGAGATTCCGCCGCCCGCTTCCAGTTCAGCAGATTGCCGCGTGGCATCGAGTTTGCAGAATCAGCTTCGCCACTCGCACCTCAGGATCAGCACCATGAAAAACATCCTCACCGTTGTCCTCGCTGGGGGCAAAGGAACACGCTTGGAACCACTGACTCGCGATCGGGCCAAGCCTGCCGTGCCGTTCGGCGGTTTGTATCGCATAATCGATTTCACGCTTTCCAATTGCATCAACAGCGGCTTTCGCAAAATCCTGCTCCTCACGCAATACAAGGCGATGAGTCTCGACCGGCACATCAATCTCGGCTGGCGACATTATTTCAATCGCGAGATGGGCGAGTTCATCGACGTGGTGCCGCCGCAGCAACGGATCGACGAGCAGTGGTACCAGGGAACCGCCGATGCCGTCTATCAAAATATCTATGTGCTCGAAAAAGAGCGCCCGGAATATGTGGTCATTCTGGCCGGCGACCACATCTACAAGATGAACTATGAATCGATGCTGAACTACCATCACGAAATGAAGGCCGACCTGACGGTGGGCGTGCTCCGCGTCTCGCCGCAGGAAGGAACGCAGTTTGGCATCTTGCAGGTGGATGAAGAGAAACGGATTGTCGGCTTTCAAGAGAAGCCGGCCGAGCCGCGGACGATTCCCGGCGACGATGCCCACTGTTTGGGCTCGATGGGCATCTATGTCTTCACCGCGCGGTTCCTGTTCGAGCAGCTTTGCCGCGACGCGACCAAAACCGGCAGCCGGCATGACTTCGGGCGGGACATCATTCCCTCGATTATCGACACTCACCGGGTCTTTGCTTTCCCGTTTCGCGACGAGAACCGCAAGAGCGACGCCTACTGGCGGGACGTCGGCACGCTCGATGCTTACTTTGAAGCCAACATGGATCTGATCAGCGTCGATCCGCTCTTAAACCTCTACGACGACACCTGGCCGATCCGCACCTTTCAAGCCAACATCCCGCCGCCGAAGTTCGTGTTCGGCAGCCGCGGCGAGCAGGATCGCTGCGGCCGTGCGGTCGATAGCACGGTCTGTCAGGGGACGATCATTTCGGGCGGCCTGGTCGAGCGCTCGATTGTCGGCCCCCTGTGCCGCGTGAACAGTTACTCACATGTCGAGGATTCGATCTTGTTCGAGGGGGTCGATATCGGCCGGCATTCGCGCGTCAAGCGCTGCATCATCGATAAGGGGGTGAAGGTCCCCGCCGGTGTTGAAATCGGTTACGACGTGGACCTCGACCGCCGCCGCGGCTTCACGATCAGCGAGGGTGGCATCGTCGTCATTGCCAAAGACGACGGCCTGGAACACATGCTGCTGCAAGGTCGGGGCTAGTTTGTCAGGTTTGGTACTCCCGCCCTGACGGAAGTGCAACGAATGGTATGCCGGACTTGCTGGCGGATAAGTGCAATCGGGAGTTATGATCAAGAAAGTAAGAATTACCTTGGAGTAAATAGGATGACGCCGCAACCCACGATCGACGAACGAGTCGCCGCGCTCGAAAAACAAGTCGCTTGGCTGTCACAATTCCAGCGCGACGACAGGGAAGTTGGCGATGACCAATGGCGTTCCACCGTTGGCATGTTTGCGGGTGATCCGATCATGCAAGAGATCATCGAAGAAGGACGTAAGTTCCGCGCACCAAATGCGGGGCTGGCTCGCGGCGATTAATCGGCAATCCAGTGTGCATGACCAGCCGTTATATTACTTGCGACAAGCCTTAGCGTCGAAGACTGGCTCCACTGAGGGGTGACCATTTCGCCGCGTCGCTCGCGAGGTTTTGCGTTGAGTTGCGACTTCCACCTGGTGATTGAGCGCGTCGCAAGCGACGCGGCGAAATGTGCATTCTCGGCACAACCGGTTCTACCGTGCCGCGCCGCGGCAGCATTCTTCTGGGGGGAGCCTCGTTGACAACCGGCGCTCGGCGGAAGGCGACCTATAGTTCAGGGAGCCGAGAGTCGGTCCGTGGCGTGGGTCAAACGTATGAATTCCTCCGAACAACGCAGCGCATTTCGCATTCAGATGCCGGACGGGCAGAAGCGGGCGACGCTGCGCATCGAAGGGCGGACGTTTGATGTGCATCTGGTCGATGCTTCGGCTACCGGGGTCGCGCTGGCTTGTCCGCTGCAAGTCGCTTTGGATATAGACGACTGCTGCGAACTGCACACCGCTAGCGGCGACAGCTTCATCCGCATCGTTCGCAAGGAAGTGTTTTCCGACGGCATCTTGCTGGGGGCGTTACGGACAGACGATACGCCCGAGCCGGGCGGCGGTTGGATCAAGCACCTGCGCGAGTTGATGTCTTTGCCGGGGCGGGCCAATCTCGGGCCGCGGCTGGCGGTCGTCGCAACCCTGGCGATCTTGCTCTTCGGTAGCGCGTTCTCCGGCTGGCATTTTTATTCTCTCAAGAACAGGCTGCCGGTTGCAACCGGGGCCCCGCTTGGTTCCGTCGGCGCCACGGGACAATCCGCTGGCGATCTGCAGGCAGCAATCCGGCAGGTTGAATCCAGCCTGCCCGAGCTGACCTCAGCCGGCGCGGACGGCGACCAGCGTGCGCAGCGGATTTTTGGACAACAGAAACAATTGTTGCTGCCGGAAACGTCGCGCCGCCTGCGACTCACTCCCAGTCAAGAGAGCCGGATTCAACGGGCGGTCGAAGTCGCTGAAGCGGCCGCGGCGGACATGAGCAGCCACGAGTTCTGGGAAGCGATTCGCCGCAGCGAGCAAGCAATCCTGAGTATCTTATCGCCGACGCAAATCAAAGTCTGGCGACAGCAGGACGGGACGTGATTAGTGTGGGAGGGCGACGCTCCTGCGGAGCCGGGTTCGCCAGATCGACGTCGCTTTGCAAGTTCTCGGCTCGGCAGGAGCCCCGCCCTCCCGAATGAATGCCGCCCATCGCTTACGGCTCATACCGTAAGAACTTGCCAGGAGCTTTGTCGCTGCCGAAATCGACAGGCCGGGCATGTTCCACGACGACGCGGCCGTTGACCAGCACGTGTTCGATGCCCGCGCAAATCTGATGTGGCTGCAGATAAGTCGCTTGGTCCGCGACTGTCTGTTCGTTGAAGATTGCCAGGTCAGCCCAGGCCCCTTCGCGAATTACGCCGCGATCGCGCAGGCCGAAGCGCTGCGCGGGCAGGCCGCTCAGTTTCCTTACGGCAGATTCAAGTGAGAAGAGTTTGTGCTCGCGAACGCAACTGCCGAGCAGCCGGCCCGCGGAGCCATAAACGCGCGGATGCACCACACTGTCGGGGAACCAAATGCCGTCGCTGCCCATCATGTAGAGGTCGTGAGCGAGGAGCGGTCGCACGAGCGCATCGTCGCCGGCATCGATCACCAGCAGCACGGCTAAGTTCTCTTCAACCAGCAGGTGATACAAGGCTTCCTCGGCGGGACGATTCATTTCCGCGACATAATCGGAGAGCAGCTTGCCGTGGTGCGTCGAGTTGTCCCAACTGCTCGTCCAGGCGATATGCATCCGCTCGAGGGGCACCCCCAAGGTCATCAGGCCGGCGCGAAAGCGGGCGAGCAGATCGTCCCGCCCCATCCGCGCGAGCGCGCCGAGCGGACCGTCCGCCCAGGCTTCGTAGGGCAGCAGATAGTTGAGCATCGTGCTGCCCCGCTGATAGGGATAAACATCGAACGATAAATCCACTTCCCGCCGAGCACGTTCGAGAAACTCCAGCACCTGTTCGACTTCCGCCGGCGTCGTTCCTTTTAAATGTGAGATATGCACCTTCACGCCGGCCCGCTTGCCGATTTCGATCGCTTCTTCCAGGGCAATCAGCAGCCCGGCCTTATAGCGGATGTGCGTGACATACAAACCATCGAAAGCCGCGATGGCCCGGCAGGCATCGACCAACTCATCTGTCGTCGCCTTGCATTGCGTCAGATAATCGAGACCCGTGGAAAGGCCGACGGCGCCCTGCTCCATGCCGAATTCAATCTCGCGGCGAATGCTGCGGCGCTGGTAATCATCAAGGGGTTGGTGTCCAAAGCCCGCGTGCAACGTGCGGCAGTTGGCGTACGGAACATGCGTCGCCACGTTCTGCGCGGTGCGTCCCTCCAGCAACGACAGATACTCTCCGAGCGACTGCCAATCGCGATAATCGGGCAGCCGCAGGCCGTTGAGCGCTCGCAAATAAACAAACCACTGCCGCCACGTTTGTCGATCCACGGGGGCATAGGAGATGCCGTCAGCCATCAGCACTTCGGTGGTGAAGCCCTGACTGGTCTTGGGCCAGAAGTTGGGATGCGAGAGGAGCCAGCCGTCGCTATGGTTGTGAACGTCGATGAACCCCGGCGCGACGATCAGGCCGGTCGCAGCCAACTTCTTCGCGGCCTCCGCGTGCGCTAGTTCACCAATGGCGATGATCCGCCCGTCGCACAGCCCAACATCGGCCCGCCGCCGCGCGCTGCCGGTGCCGTCGATAACTTCGCCGCCGTGAATGATCAAGTCGAACATAGGGGCAGGAGTCAGGGATCAGGGATCAGGGGTCAGGATCGAATGGCACTGTCGGGTTGTAAGGTGTTCTAAGTACAAGTCTTACGTAATTCAGCGCGGAGGACGGATCTGGGTTTCTGCATTAGTTTATAGCCATGGC
>JAYTUF010000171.1:0-2587 GCA_043744755.1 Anatilimnocola sp. | reverse complement strand
GGTTCGCGCCAATCGAGATGAACAGGCCGAAGGCCGTGAAGACCAGCGTCCACCACGGTTTTTCCGCGGGCACGCCTGGGACGCCAAGCGAGCCGGCTTTGAGATCGTCGCGCAGGCCGGGCCGCAGCGCGTTGCTGTTCGGCAACGAGGCCAACTGATTGTCCGCGGCGGTCGGACGGTAATCGACGGCTTGCTGCTGGTTGGCAGGCAACGCCGGCTCGTTGTAGCCGCGGTTGCCGACGGTATTATCTGGCGAATAACCGACGCTGGGCCGGTAGGGTGCATTGCCCGCGGGAGGCAAGGGTTGATTATTCGGCCGCATCGCTGCGCTGTTGGGGTTGTTCGCATAGTTGCCGCCGGGGAACAAATCGTTCCGCGGATCGTTCACCGGTGGTGCGACATCGCGACGATAAGGATCGGCGGGTGGCTGAATGCCAGTAGGTTGATTCTGATACTGATTGTCGCGCAAGCCGTTCGTTTGATAGGGGTTGTTGTTATAAGTCTCCGTCGCAGGCAGCGGCGCGTTCAAGTTCGGACGAGTATTGCCGGATTGAAACCCATTCGCGCCATAAGCGGGCGGCTGGGCCGGTTCATAGCCGGTCGCGGGATTCACGCGCGAAGCATTGGGATCGTAAACCGGATCGTCCGTGGCCCCAAACGTGCGCGGCGGAGCAAAAGCCGACGGCCGATTGTTGGCAGCCGGGCCTGGGGGCGGACCGAAGGTTGCAGGTGAGTTTGTTGCAGCAGGTGCAGAGGAAAACGCGGGCGGACCAAAGGAATTCGGCGCAAAAGTGTTCGCGGGAGCCAGCGGCGGCGCTTTGTTACCGCCGAGCGTGCCCGGTTGAGTACTTCCAGCCGCGAGGGCTGCCGACCGCCCAGGCACTTTCGGCAACGGCTTGGCGTTCGAAAACACGACGAATGTATCGGTCCGGCCTGCTTCAGCCGAGAGCGTTGTATAAATCTCATCGCCGGGCCCGAGCGTGCGCAGCAGCTTGGGATCGATCTGCACGAAGTATTCTTGCAGCCCTTCCTTCGTCGGTTGCCAGCCATAACGGACCAGCGTGTTTTCCGCGGCTTGCGCATTTGCCTTCCACAAGATCGTGGTCGGCTCGGTCGGGGCCCGCAGGCCAATGCGCGAACTGCGGAAAGCATCGGCGGGCAACTTCCGCGGCGTCTCTGGCCGCGGCGCAACTCCCGCCGTCGCGGGCTGCGCAATGCGAATGCAGAGCCGTTGCACGCTCTCCAGTTCCGGCGGCACGCTGCTGCGGATTTCGCTACCCTCGGACAGCGACGTGAGAAAATCCGGCTCAACGATCAGCACGTATTCGATCTGGCCGTCGTCCGTCGTCCGCCAGTCGTATTCCACGCCCAGCGTCGCCGAGATTAATAGCAGCGCGATTCCATTCATCGCTCAATAGCTCCCACCCCGGCGTTCCTGCCGAAGCGTAAGGGGGCCAACACCAGCCCCGTGCGGCCAACGGAAATCGCTGGCCTGCGGGCAATAATAGACGAAAGGCGTGGTTTCGGTAAAGAGCGACGACACGGCAGAATGCGGGCTAAGTCGGGGAAACCCTTAGAAATCAGACCTCGAGCGGATCAGATAGCGGAAAATGGAGAGGATGGGAAACCTGGCTCCAGCATCAGCGTCCCATTTAGTTATTACCTGTCGTTGTTTCGATCGAGTTCGTCACAGAGTAGCCCACCGAGCGTACGAAGCGTCTGAATGCCCCGTTCCTTGTTACAGATCGTCATCCAATTGAGATGGGTCATCCCTTCACGTTCGATCCCATTGACATTCGCACCAGGTTCGACGAGCAACTCGGCCGCCAATGGCTCGCCGCACGCCCGAATCATTCCGAAGACGCCGGTAAAGATCACCCAAAACGCCAGCGCGATGGCAGCCACCTTGCAGCGGTCTCGGATCGTGAGTCGAGCCGAAGGACACAATTCTTGTGGTTGCTTATTCATTTGCAGGACAATCGACCCCCGCTTCGTAGCGCCTGGTCTGCTGGAGCTATCAATTTGGAGAGAAATCAAGGAACGCTCACGGGTCAAGCTTCAATAACGATCAATGAAGCCTAACTTCTTTGTCGGTTCTTACAACACTTCGATCAGATAGGTGGTCATCCAGATGTCAAGTTGCTGGAACCGGGCCTTGAGCCGCTCCTTGGCCGCAATGAAGTACCCGCGGCTCTCGGGGGCATCAGGCACATCCACAAAAATCCGCATCACGTCATCGCGGTAACTCTGCCCCTCCGAGCGCCCGCGCCCGCGAATGGTCTGCGTCTCGCACGAGACGGCCCCGAACTGCTCCTCGAGCTCGATTAACGTATCGGCGATCGCCACATCGGGCACACGGGTGTGCCGTCGTTAAACCGCAGCGGGAGCAGAACCTCGAAACGCCGAACCAGTTTGCTCATAGATAGCCGGCCCCTCGACGGCGAACGGGATGCCCTGAACCGCTAGATACGCCAGGGCGTCTTCGGGGGTAAACCTCCAGCGAAGCCGTTTTTTTGGAAAGAATGGGGTTTCCGGAATCAGCCAGACTTCGGTAGGCTGTCGGTGTCATGGATGGCATTCTACTTGA
>JAYTUF010000170.1:0-2587 GCA_043744755.1 Anatilimnocola sp. | reverse complement strand
CTTCTTCACGATAATCGGGGAATGGCCTGAGGACTTGCGCCATCGTGAACCAGAGAGCGGCACAGCGCCGGTGCTTCTGAACTGCCTTGCTCAAAATTTGGAAGGCAAAAATACCCATTCCCGTGTGCCTGAGGGCGTGAGCCTGTTTGCACACCGCCGGGATTTCCCATCCAGGAATGTCATTCAGCTTCATGAGAACGGGAATAGCCTCGTTGAACTGCTCCTCCAAAAGAAGCGCATCTGCCAACAAGTTCAGAGCTTCGCCATCTTGTGCATCCAACTCGATCACTTTCTGAACTGCGAAGATGCCCTGTTTCCTCAACTCTTGCTTGAATAGGCAACGCGAAAGATTCCACCAAGCGGCCTTGTCATGCGGTGCCAATCTGACCAGTGAGTGGAGGAATTGCGACGCACGCGCCAATTGTCCGGTCTTCAACGCGCACAATGATGCTAGCGCGAGCATGTCCGTATCGTCAGGCCGATGCGAATAGGCGTATCGGCAAAGTGACTCCGCAATAGCGAATCGCCCTTGGTCCGCCAACTCGTGCGCTCGTTTGATGAGCGCATCAAATTCGTTCGGGATCACGTCATCCTCCGCCTCACCCCGAAGCTTGATAACGACGCCCACGTGTGACTTCGGCAGCCCGAGAGCCTCTTTCGCTGGAGTGCGGCTGAGGTTCGCCAGCCTCTTCCTGTTTGTGTCTCGCCCCAATTCCGTTTGCTGCGCCTCCGCGAGGAATTCCTGCCGCCCGTCGAGATTGACCACCCGCTTCCACAGTTCAACGGCTCGATCGGATTGCGCTATTCCCGCCTCGTAGTCCTCAGCGACCAGCAATGCGTTGCCCATTTTTGTGTAGGCCCGAGCCAGCAGGTGAGAAAGTTCAGTGCGACCTTCACTCGTCACAAGCTCCTCCAGTAGCGCCACCGCTCGGCGAGAGATTTCGATGTTGTCCTGTTTGTGGCCCAAGTCGAGGAACAGGCTTGCTTTGTTCATCCACGCGCCCGCGAGATCAATCCTCACTTCGCGGCGACCGTCTCGAATTAGTCGCTCGAAAATGGCGATAGCGTCATCATAGCATCGAAACGACTGCACAAAGCTCATCGAATCCTTCAGAGACATGGCTTTGTTCTGATACGCGCGGGCCAAATCCTTGTCCAAGTCACGACGTGACCGATCTCGTATCAGACGTGACAGCAGATCAATCGCTTGGTCGTAGGCGAAGACGGCATGATCCGGTTTTTCCAACGCTCCGAGGGCGACTCCTTTATTCATGTAAAGCACGGCGAGACCGTCGGCGAATTGCTCCTGCTGCTCTTCGACGACGAGACGTTCGCGAATCTCAATGGCGCGATCACACATCGCCAATGACTTCTCGGTGTCGCCCAGGTTAAACAGCAACGAAGCGTGGTTTTGATAAACGAGGGCGAGGCTGTCGGAACTTTCACTTGTGCCGTGGAGTGCGAGCTTTTCCCGAATTGCTGCCGCACGCTCATACATCGAGCAAGCGCCTTGCGGGTCGCCGGCAGTTTGGTGGACGAGTGCCTTGTCCATATAGACCATCGACAACTGCATCTCCAAATCACTCCGCCCACTCGCCACCAGTCTTTCGAGACGGCGCTGAATATTGTCGTAAATCGCCAGATCTTCGACGGCTTGGGCTTTGCGAGTTCGGGCTGCTGGCACCGCGCGTAACTGCGGGTCTGATAGATCGGCTCCTTCAAGTTGGAGAACCGTCGCAAGCCACTCTCGCGGGTCGATCCACTGAACGCCGCTCATTGCGCGGCGGTCATGTATTGCCGCGACCCGATTTTCGATGAAAGAAGTCGTCGGTATTGCCCGTGGGTAAGTCCGCCCGCAAATCTGAGGATAAAGGCGCGTCAGCGCATCCGCCACGCCCACCAAGTTTTCCCATCGCTGCTCTGGCAATGGCTGAAAGCATCCGCGCAGGATTGAGACAATTCCGTCCGGCAACACTCTCAAGTCCTCGTCCACTTTGTTCGCCTCGATATAGGATTCAAGTGATTCCCCCGCAGTCTGGCCATAACGGCACGACACCCCTCCAATAAGCATATCCAGCACACTTACTCCCCAACTCCAAATGTCTGTCTTGCGCGAGAGCAGCCGCTTTGCAGCCTGCTCCGGCGAACAATACGCCTGAGTCATTCCGCCGAAACTCACCAGCACACTTTGCCCGTCCGGTGCGGGAGTCGGCGAACGGAACTGCCCGTCACTGCCACGGGACCGTGCCCGCGAGAGACCAAAATCGGTCACTTTGGCAATGCCTTCCGATGTCATTAGCACATTGCCGGGCTTCACGTCCTGATGAATCAAGCCATGCTCGTGAAGGGCTTGCAGCCCCCAAGCAAACTGAATCGCAACGTCAACAATTTGCTCCAGCGTTGTCAGCCGCCGGTTCTGTATCCACTCCGCCAGCGTGCCGCCGCTGACGTATTCGGAAAAGATGGCAATTTCATTGCCAATCGTTCGGAAGAACCGACACGCCGCGATGTGCGGATGCTCGGGCAAATCAATCCATGTTTGCAACTCGCTTAGGAAATTCTGGCGGCTGTTGTCGTCCTTGAACAG
>JAYTUF010000169.1:0-2594 GCA_043744755.1 Anatilimnocola sp. | reverse complement strand
CCCAGCGCCTCCGCGTGGCGAATCGCAATCTCAATGTGCTTATCGGGATGCCTGGGCCGGCTCATCCAAGCAATCCTAGCCAGCCGTTTACACATGTCAAGCAATCCTGATTAAGTATCATTTTGGAATCGAGATAACTCCTTCCAACTCAATTGACGACGCCCCGCGCGCCGACCTAGAATACAAATCAACGTGCATTGATAGCTGTCTCCCCGTTTACGTTTCGCGAGAACCGTCGATCAACTCAGCTATCACCCAAACCGCAACCGCGGCCCCACCTCAATCCGCGGTCGCTCGCTCGTACACAAGATGGATCTAACCCACCAACGGGACGAAAGGCGAACACATGTTGCGAATTGACGCAGGCTCGACGGGCCGGTATTGCGATGGCATTTCGCGCCGCAGCTTTGTGCAACTGGGCTTGGCTGGCATGGGATCCATTGGGCTGAGCCATTGGCTGCGGGCCAAGGAAGCGTCTGCGGCCACCGTTGGCAAAAAAGATACGTCGGTGATTCTGCTCTGGATCGATGGCGGTCCCGGCCACATGGACACTTACGATATGAAGCCGGAAGCGCCGCCCGAATATCGCGGCCTCTGGCGGCCGATCAAGACCAACGTGCCGGGGATGGAAGTCACCGAGCTCTTTCCGCTGCACGCCAAGGTGGCCGATAAGTTTTCGATCATTCGCTCAATCCATCACGACAACGGCGATCACTTCGCCGCCGGCCACTGGATGCTCACCGGCCGGGGCGCGGGTGTTAGCGGCGTTGCTCAGGCTGGCAAGTTTCCGTTCTTCGGCGGCATTGCCACGAAGCAGGCGGGCCCCCGGCAACCTGGCATGCCGGCGCATGTGGGAGTTCCTTATGCGATGAGCATCGGTCTGCGGCCGGGCTACTTCGGCGGCAACTATATCGGCCCGCAAGAGAATCCGTTCGAGACTGAAGGGGATGCCAACAGCCCCAAGTTTGAAGTCAAGAATCTGAGCCTCGGCAACACGATGACCGTCGATCGCCTGGCCGATCGCCGCAATCTGCTCGCCAGCATGGACAACTTGCGGCGCGAAATGGATCGCAGCGGCAAGCTGGAAGCCATGGATCGTTTCGACCGCGGCGCTTACGAAATGATCACCGGCGAAAAAGCTCGCCAGGCCTTTGACATCAGCCAAGAGAAGCCGGAAACGCGCGATCTCTACGGTCGTCATCCGTGGGGCCAGAGCGCCCTGCTCGCGCGGCGGTTGGTCGAAGCGGGCACGACGTTCGTCTCCTGCCACTTCGGCGGCTGGGATCACCACTGGGATTTGCAGAAGGGCTACGACAACTACCTGCCCAAGATCGACCAACTCGTCTATGCCCTGTTCACCGATCTGGCCGACCGCGGCTTGTACGAGAAAGTCACCGTCGTCCTCTGCGGCGAATTCGGCCGTACTCCACGCATGAACAACGGCGGCAACGGCGGTCCCGCCGGCAGCATGGGCACCCCCGGCCGCGACCACTGGGGCAACGCCCTCTCCGTGCTGATCGGCGGCGGCGGCATTAAGGGCGGCCGAATCATCGGCAGCACCAACGCCCTCGGCGAAGTGCCCCAAGATCAACCCCTCATGCCCGGCGACTTACACCACACCCTGTTCAAAGTCCTGGGCGTCGATCCACACGCCCACTACCCCGACCTCTCCGGCCGGCCGACGATTTCAATCGATCACGGGGCCGTGATTAGCGAGTTGTTTTAGGGTAGTTAAGAGTCGGCGAAGTCCCGCCAGGCCCTTGTCAGTATCATCGTTAGGGGCCGCCTCTTCATGCAGAACGAACTGCAACAATCGAACGCCGATGAGGCTCCTCCGTTCGTGCGTCCGATTGACTCGCCACCCGACGTCTTGATTGGAGCGATTATCGGAACGTCGATGGGGGCCGCACTCGGCCTGCTAAGTTGCTGGCTCTTAGGAAAAATGGATTCTGGATTCTATGCGGGAGTCATTGGCGCGGCATCCGGCCTGATTGTCGGTGGCATACTCGGAGTCAGGCATCAGAAAAAGCGTATCAATCGGGTCAACTCAGATATTGGAACGACGATTTGCACGTTCTACCCGATCTTACCCACGATGCTAATCATGGCGAGCGGTGCTGGCGCACTCCAAGGAAAGTTCTTGCTCGCAGCTTTCTTCGTCGGCCCCATGGTAGGAATGCTGATTGGGTCCGTGGTTGATCGGCTGTACGAAAGCCTTCTCCGCCGGCGTGAGCGGAGCAATAAGGACGAATGACCGATTGGTTCTGGGCTGCCGGGTTGCGTTCGTTGTGAGAGTGAGATTTAAGCGTAGAAAGTGAAAGTACGTTCTTCAAAGACGCAGGTGGGAGTCGAACCCACTTGAAGTTGCTTTGCAGGCAACCGCCTGGCCGTTTGGCTACCGCGTCGGTTTAGCCCAAGTTACGCTGCTGCGCGCGATTTCCGACTTTTTTGACCTCAGAATCGAGCGTAAGTTCAATGCCGATCAGGCGTCAACTGACGAATCACGATGTAGTGAAGACCTGCTAGCCCGTTTGAGGGGTTGTAATTGTTTTGGGCGATCAGATGATACGGAGTTCGTTGGAAGGGAGCAGCGA
>JAYTUF010000168.1:0-10090 GCA_043744755.1 Anatilimnocola sp. | reverse complement strand
ACGTAGTTGACCTGATTCGACGTGCTGCCCAAGTAGCCGGCGGGAGCGCCGCCGCTGTAGACGGCGGTGATCGGGTGAGTTCCCGAGGACAATGTCGAGATCTGGAAGGTGGCGACACCGCTGACGAGGGCGACGGCGCCGCTCATGAACGAGGCGCCGTCCTTGAAAATGACGGTGCCGGCCGCGCCGGGCGAGGGGGCGACGGTCGCGGTGAAGGTGACGAGCGTGCCGCCGGTGGAGGCGTTGGGGTTGGCCTGGAGCGTGGTGGTCGTCGTGGCGTTGACGAACTGGGTGACGGCGCTCGACGTGCTGGCGGCGAAGCCGGTCGCGCCGCTGTAGACGGCGGTGATCGAGTGGCTGCCGGGGCTGAGCGTCGAGATGGCGAAGGTGGCGATGCCGCCGGAAACGGGACGGTTGGTCCCGATGATGGAGCCGTTGTCGAGGAAGTTCACCGTGCCGAGGTTGCCGGGCGTCGGCGAAATGCTGGCGGTGAAGGTGACCGATTGTCCCGAAGTCGAAGGCGAACCGGAGGTGGCGAGGGCGGTCGACGTGGGGGCGTTGACGATTTGCGTGATCGTGTAATTCGTCGTCCCGGTGCTGCCGTTGAAGCCGACGCCGCCGCTATAAACGGCGGAAATCGTGCTCGTGCCGACCGGTAGGCCGGTCGTGGCCGACGAGGTGGCCACGCCGCTGACGACGTTAACCGGGCTGCCGATTTGGTTCGTCAATCCAGGTCCCGCATAGAACGTGACCATCCCGACGTTCGGGCTTCGCGAAACCGTAGCCGTGAAGCTAACCGACGTGCCGGAGACCTGCGGACTTGCCGGCGTGCCGACGACCGACGTGGACGTCGTTGAAGTCACGAGCGTCGTGAAACTGCCGAAGTTCGAGTACGTGGTGCCGACACTGTTTGTCGCATAGGAGGCGAACGTGTAGCTCGTGTTCGGGGTCAGGACGGTCGCTCCCACCGTAAAAACGCCAGTGCCCGAACCGGATGGCAGATTCGTGACGCCCGTTTCACCGATATGCGGAGTGCTATCAACTGACGTTTCCGCGTAAACGACGCCGCGCGCGGTGATCGCCGCGCCGCCGTCGGCGGTCGCGTTGCCGCCGAGCGTCGCGGTGGTGCTTTCGATCGCCGTGGATGTCGGCGGGGACGCGACGATCGGAGCGGTCGCGGAGGATTGCGGCGTGAACGCGAGCCCTCGGAAGAACTTATGTGGGCCTGCTGTCGCAAGAACAGTTGGGGTGACTACCGAAATGTTGGCGTTGAAGGCGGCAGTGTCGGTGAACGCCAGAATGCTGTTGTTGCCTGCTGAGTTGCCGCCAATCAATCCGCCAGTCACATAAATTTGGGCGTTCGCGCCAGCGACCTCGGCAACGATTCCGGAAAAGATACCGGTAAAATTGCCGCGCTCAGTCCAGGTTGAACCGTCAAACGAGTATTTTCTCAACCCCGTCGTTTGGTCGGCCACATACATCGTATCGAGTCCAGGCACGCTGGCGTCGCGATCGATGAGGTAGAATTGAAAGGAATTCCCAGCGCCGACCGTGAGAAGCGTCGCGGATTGGCCCGAAGTTGTCGGCAGGCCGGTTCCAACGGAATTGACGCCAATATTTGCGCTTGAAGCGGAAGCGGACGACATGTAAAGTTGGCCGCCGAAAATCGCAACTGCACGCCCTGTCTCGGGAATTGCAGCAATGCGCACGGACGTACCTGTCGCACTTCCGAAAACTGTGGCAGCGCCTGGGTCGGCGGCCAGTGCATAGCTGAAAGTTGAACTCGTGGGGGTTGCGACGACGGTGACGGTTCCATTGAACCCCGACGGGGTCATGCCCGCGATGTAGACAGACTGCCCTCCGGTGAAATTGTGAGCAGTTGAAGTCGTGATTGTCGCCGTCCCGGCATCCCATGAAGCCGCCGTGATTGTTGAACCGAGGGCGACGTATCTGGTTCCGGTGCTTGTCCCGGTACCCGCCCCAACGGTGTAGAAGCTCGACCCATTGACGGAAGCAGCGCCGCGGAAGTTGTTCGTTAGATAACCGTCTGTCTGCGAGATTCTCGTCGACGTGTTGACGTTGCCGGCCGCATCAATTCGGCCCACAATTCGATCGATGCCTGCCGCGGATGACACGCTCGCCGTCCCGAGGGCGGCATCGTAGCCCGGGATGATCAAATACTGCCCGTCAGTTGATCTCGTCATCATCCCGTCAGTTGTGGATGTCCCGCTCTCCACCAAACTGGCATTGCTGCCGCTGGCCGTTGTTGGCAACGGATTGCCGGTCGCCGTCGTATTGCCGATATTGACGGGAGTTCCCGTTTTGGTGAACTCGTCAACGAACTCGGCAGTCGCGGCGTTCGAAAGCGTCCCAACGCCATCGCCGGTGCGCAACACGGCAAGATTCCCCGGCGTGAACGCCGCCGGCACGGATCGGTCTTCCAACGCCTCGACGTGCAATCGCGATTTTTTCCACAGTTTACCGATCTTCGCGGCAGAGTTCTTTTTTCTGCCGAGGCCGAGGACGGAATGGAAGGGACGGAACATTGGCGAATCTCCAGGGGTCGGACGTGCGGTTCCGGATGAATGAATGAGGACAACAAGCCGCAACGACATCGAACAGTTCATCGAACCTACATTTGGTTTTCCCGCCGGCAATTTTTCATGGTCAATCTAATCTCCCGCTAACTCAATTCGAATCGCAACCTCTTGGGAACGTCCGCCTTTGGTCGCTCCGCACGGGAGGCATTTTTGCACGGGACACTGTAGGAACTTCAATAACCCACCGCGGAATTCGGCTCTCCACCGGAGCGCGTAATCAAGGCCGCCATGGCGCTTATGCTTATGTTCGCATTGATAAAATGAACAGAGCCATCGGCAAACAGCGTGTTGGCGCCTCCGTTATGAAAGCTGTATATTTCCTTGTCGTTTGTGCAATTCAAAGGGCAAGGGCCATTGATGACGCTCCCGTCATTGGAGGATCCGTTCAAGCTGATTGATCCTTTCGCGGAAGCCCAAGCGCCGCCATTGACATAGCCCTCCACCTTTTTGCCGGCGTTCCACAAACCCGGACGGCCCGCAACTTCGGCGACCATGACTGTGTTGGATGAGCCGTCGGTTATTTCGGTGAGTCGCGTGGCGCGCGCGATCACCATGACCCCGCGCAAGTCCCCTGAGGGGGGCTCGACGCCGAGCAGGGCTAATTTGCGCGACACGCCGGTCGTCGCGTTGTAGTCGCCACACATTGGCTTGGAACGGAGAATAGTATCCACGCGAGGGGTCTCGGGAGTGGACGGGCATTGAAAACTAGCCAGGTTCGCCGACACAACTGACTGATTTTTGGTATTATTCCAATTGACCTTAAAGTTGTAACCATTGAAAAGATCTTGCTGTTCCAGGTTGGGAAGGATAAACAATACCCAGGAGGTTTTGGGAGAGGTGATCTCGGCAGGAGGGAAACTCCGACGAGTATCGTGGTATCCGTGCAAAGCCAAACCGATCTGCTTCAAGTTGTTGGTACAGGAAGTTCGGGCGGCCGAAGCGCGGACTTTTTGCACTGCGGGGACCAGCATGCTGATCAGGATGGCGATGACGGCAATCACCACCAACAGTTCAACAAGCGTGAAACCGGAGCAACCTGTCGGACTTCGAGTTCGCATGACTTTTGACTCCTCGATGCAGTTGCGGGCGGACTAAAGCGGACTGTGGCGTATCGCGGCGGAATGCTAGCCGCAGCTTCTACTTCTTTTTCAGATGGAACGGGGGCAATTCGTTGGCGCCCTCCTCAACTCGGGCACGTAGCTCTGAGGTTTTCGGATTTTCATAGTGAAGGGGCAGTTCGCGCATGATTTCCATTTTCTTCTGGGATATCGGAGACTGCTTCGTTTTCCGTGGCTTTTCGCCGATCACAGTTACGACGTACTCTCCTGCAGGGACTCCGTCACGAGCGACGTTTGTAAAAACCTCAAAGGAACCGTCCGTTGCGACGATTGCACGGGGCTTAACCGCCGCCGGGTCGGGGTCATTCATTGGATGAAAGATCACCAGTGCCTTGGCGGCCGGCCCTCCATCAAACAAGACCTTCCCTTTGACTGGGAAAAGCCGCTTGCTGTTGTTGGAGCACGAGCAGCAAGCAAGGCTAAGAAGTAAGATGACCTTTACCGCAAAGCAGTTATGCGACCGGAAACCAGATGGAAGCGCCATTTGGGACGGCCTCGGTTGATTTTTCACGCTTGTCCTGCCTGAAGACTAACAGGATCAATCCAGTTTATTCCTTGACCCGGAAGGACGTTTTGGTGAGCGCGATAGAGGCTGGCGTAGCGCTGGTTATGTGCCAAAAGCGCCGCATGGCTCCCCTCTTCGACAACTTGACCTCCGTCTAAAACAATTATGCGGTTGGCAAATCGCAGGGCAGTCAGGCGGTGAGCGACCATGATGGTCGTGCGTCCCTTCGACGCCCGTTCGATCGCTTCAATAACGAGGCCTTCTGCCACCGCGTCAAGGCCGCTTGTCGGCTCATCGAGGAGCAAAATGGGGCTATCGCGCAGGATGGCCCGGGCAATGGCAATTCGCTGTTTCTCACCGCCAGAGAGGGTGGTCCCGCGTTCGGCCACCCAGGTATCGTAGCCGTCGGGCAACCGGCGAATGAATTCGTCCGCATTGGCCGCCACGGCAGCGGCGAGGATCTCCTCGTCGCGGGCGGATGAGCGCCCAAACGCTATGTTGTCGCGAATCGTGCCGCTCAAGAGGAGTGAATCCTGCAACACCAGGCTAATCTGCTCGCGAAGCGATTGGACCGAATAGTTGCGTATGTCTTCGCCGTCAATCCAGACCGCTCCCCTCGTAGGGTCATAAAGCCGGGGGACCAAGCTCACCAGTGTACTCTTGCCGGCCCCCGTTGCCCCGACAAGGGCAATTCTCTCTCCCGGTGCGATCTCAAGATTGATGCCCGATAAGATCGGCTGCCCTGCCTTGTACTCGAAAGCAACTTCCTGGTAGCGGATGCTTCCCTTGAACCTCGACGCGGGTCGTGCATTCTGGCGATCAGTCACCTCGCACCGCTCTTCCATAACTTCACCGATCCTGTCCGCCCTGACGCTTGCTTTGCTGAAAGCATTCGAAACCCGAGCGAGCGCCTTCATGGGGCTATAAAGATTTGTCACATACGCGAAGAAGACCACCACGTCGCCGGTCGTGAGAGCGCCCGAGCGTACCTGCATTGCGCCGAACCACATCACTACCGCCAATCCCACCGCGGCGAGTACGTCCAGATATGGCGCCACTCTCGCCTGGTAACGAATCCCTTCCAGGTAGGCTTTTAGGCTTACCGCATTTTGAGCCTCGAATCGTTCCGATTGTTGGTCTTCCTGAGCCAAACCCTGCACGATACGGATTGATGACAGCGTCTCCTGGGCTACGGAGGCCAGAATTCCGTCGCTGACCCGGGCTTCGCGTGCGGCGACTCTAATACGGTTTGTGTACCGGAACACCGCCCAGAATAACAAGGGCGCCACCGCCAGCGCTGCCAGGGCGAACTGCCAGTTGAGCCAAACCATAACAACGACCATGGCGGCGAGTAAACAACCGTTGCTGCCTAAGTGGATAATACCATTTGAAACAATGTCTTGGATCGCTTGGATGTCTGAAGTCAGCCGGGACGTCAGGTCTCCTGTCCGTTGACGATCGTGGTAACGGAGCGACAATCGCTGCATATGAGTAAATAGTTCGCTGCGCAAATTGAATACGAGGCGGTGACCCACGTCGCCCAGGGTCTGCGTGAAATAGTACGTCAGCAGACCGGTGCTCAGGGCGATCAAAACGGTGGCCGCGCAGCAGGCATACAGAATTATCATTGGGTCCGTGTTCGCACGGTCCAGCAAGTCGCCGAGCATAGGCACACGGCTCGGCCGAGGATCGAAGGAGATAACCCGGTCGATCACCACTTTGAGCGGCCATGGGCGACACGCCGTCAGGATGGCGTCCAGGACGATTGCCCCCCCCGCGCAGCCGAGTTGGGCGCGGTAGGGGCGGAGCCGGGGCCGCAAAAGACGAAGCAGACCAATCGTCGTGCAATCCGATGGCTTCTGCTGCGCATTCTTAGGCATCATTACCACCCCCTTGGCGGCGCAAACTTGGTCTAGGGAGGTCAAGCCTTCCTCGGCCTTCGCTCAATTGGAGCGACTTCCCACTCGGCCCGGAAGCTTCCGCCAGGCTCCGGAGAAATCGTTCGGCGCTTGGCCCGCGAAGGATCTTGGGCTGGTAATTGACGCGTGCATCGCGGTTTTTGACATATAGGGGAAAAATCTCAACGTGGGTGCAGAGTTCTTCGAACCGCAGCGCCAGCAACATGCCTTCCGCGCGGCTGTTTCCCGAACCAAGGGCCAAATTGCCGATGCTGTATAGGATCGGACAGCCGCGGTAGACTTCCAGGGGCTGGACGATGTGGGGGTGGTGGCCGATCACGACGTCGGCTCCGAGGTCGATTGCCATGCGAGCCTTGGCCCGGTCTTCGGGCGCCGGTTCTCGAACATAGGGGACACCCCAATGGAAAGTAACCACAAGCCGATCGACCCGATCGCGCAGGGAACGGATGTCGTCTTGCAGCGCCTGCGGGGGGTCCATGGCGCTCCCTGGCAGATCGCCCGTCGCGGCGCAACGGCTGTTCCAGTAGTATCCCAGAAAGCCCACTTTCCAACGGCCAGCTTGCCGGATCACCGGCGCGTGCGCGGCGCCGTTGTTGACTCCGGCTCCTACATGAGCGACACCGGCGCACGCCAAAGCGTCGAGTGTTTCCAAGACGCCAGCCCGCCCGCAATCGAGCAAGTGATTGTTGGCCAGGGTCACCAGGCAAATTCCGGCACGCGCAAGAGAACCGGCCAAGTCCGGGTTGACACGGTAGGAGTGGGTCCGAGGCACACGCCGCGAAGTGCGCGCGAACGGGCCTTCCAGGTTGCCGAGAACAATAGACGCCCGCCGCAGCACCGGCCGAACGGCTTGAAAGGGATAGTCCGCACCGTGGTCCGCGATGACCTTCCTGGTCCGCCCGCCGAGCATAATGTCCCCGCCCGCGACGAGAGAGAATGCAGGCTCATCCAAAGCGCCAAGATGAGTTTCCAATGCCTCCACCGAAAACAAGTCTGCCGTCGGTGGGATGTCTTCCGGCGAAACGTGTTTGCACATCTTCCGAGCCGCCAAGGGGAGTCCCCCAAGAACCGAGTCGAAGACAATTCTCTCCGTCAGACTAGCCATTCGGTCGCCTTCCCTTCCATCGTCTCGAAAAAGTGCGCGAGGAGCTAACTGTCCACCCGCTCAAGGCCGCAGGTGTTTGCCGCTCACGGCAAGCCAGTTATTGGCTTCTCTGCCCTTCCCCTGTCGTGTGCATGCAAGATGCCGCGGTCGGCAAACACGGCGACAATCGTTTGCTGGTGTCGACCCGCATACAACTGTTGATTGGCGCGGAGTAACTCCGCGAGTGCTACGGCGTACTCCGATCGGGTGCGGCGAATGCTGGCTCGGGTTGGCTCGGCTTCCCGACAATCCAGCCGACCCATCAAAAGCAGGGATTGGAGCACCAGCAAGTCGGCCCTGCGCTCGCCGTCCGACTCCATGGCAGCCAGGCGCGTGCGCATGTCCCAGAGTGCCGCGGCCCAGATCGTTCCGTTCGCATGCGGGTCAGCTCCAGGACGAGAAGCAAAATCAGCGATCGTCTTGGCCGAGGTCAGACTGCGGGGGTGAACTTCGACCTCGTCATGTCGATGGTGCAAGGCCCAGATGTGCGCGGTCCCCAACATCGTGGCCGCCCAATAGTCGCAGACCCCCTCATCGAGGGACGTCTTACGATTGTCCTGCTGGTGCAGTGGGCGCAGCGCATTTGCCCGAAAGTCCGCCGTGTGCCGGGTGAGGTGGTGGCCATATTCGTGGTACAGGATACCCGCGTTATGCGAGGCGTTGGCCCGGTAACGCCTGCCAACGATTTCTACCAACGCGCCATGTTCCAGCAATTGCCGACCGGTGCCCAGATGGATTTCTCCATCGGGTGAAATCGGGTCATGCTCCGCGATATCGTATTTGCGGCTGGGCAGCCGGTAATGCCCACCCTGAAACGGCAACCAGCGCTCGCCGCGGCGCACGCCATCTCGTTTGCCGTTCCTTTCCGTGGCGGCATGGTGAGCGTTCACGACAGCGGTGACCCGCGGTAACGGTGGGGAGTTCAATTCGCCGAGCAATTCGTGAACGTAAGCCGCAATACGGTCCAAGTGAAAGTACGTGTTGACTTCTCCGAAATGAGACGCCTCAATGTAGCGCCGACGGTATGCTGGTTTGGCCACGGCGACCTTATCCATGCGGCCGCCCCCGCGTTCGGCTTCGAAAAAGAAATCGCCATCTGCGTTGGGTTCTGCGTCTCCGATGGGGACAGGCGCGGGTCTGCCTGTCGCCGGTTCGGGTTCGTTGATGAACCCTCCGTTGCGGACTCGGACATAGCGACCCCAAAGGCGACCGCTACCTTCTCCGTGGGTATCGAGACGCAACAAAGGCACGGCAGTCAAGGACACATGCCCGCCAAGAATGCGGGAAGTGTCGGCAGTCCAGGTATACAGTCGCCCGCACCTCATCGGTTGCTCACTTTACCGTTTGCGCCACACCTGCCGGCAAGCGCGGCCGAACGTAACCGGTTATTTCGTTGGCGGCGACTTGGTATTCGGTTAAGGAATGCTCCTCGATCAGCTGCGCCGTGAACTTGCCCTGTTGGAGTTCTCTCGCAGTCAGACATGGGACCTAGGTGGCGGCCTCCACCTCCTTGATGCCGAGGGGACTTTGAGAAATCAACCCGGAGATGGCTGCTACTTTGATGTCCCAGTCGCGGAGCATGCGCACCGCCCCCGATGCGGCCACTGGGTCGCCGGTGGCGAAAATCCAAGCATCTACTGTCGCGGTAAACCGGGCCGACTGAAGAAGGTCTGCGGTCTCTTTTTGAAGTATGCCATCGGCGATTTCAACGACCACCCAATCCGCGCCTTGACCTGCGGCGTGGCCACACAAGAGTTCATAGAGACCCAGCAATTGCTCCAAGGTGCACAAATAAGTGGACGGATAGCCGCCGTCCACAAAGTCCAGGGCCGGGCATGCCCCTGCGTCCAGCATGCTCCAGGTATCACGCCCCGCAGCCGTACCCGTGAGTTTTATCGCCGCCACTTTCTGATTCTGCCGCCTCAGCCCCTCGATGAGGCTCATTGCCGTATGCGTTTTGCCTGCATCCATTGAACTGCCGCAAACGACAATGGTACGCAGCCGCGAACGTGAAGACACCGGTTGTAAAGAGAACTCCTGTAACCGCAAGGGCCGGAAATGCATGTCGCCGAGCCGGGCCAGCAAGCGTAACTTGGTCGGCTCCGCCACGTTCGCGTGCTTGCTGTCGACCAATCCGCACAAGCCCCCCATGGAAATCAAATCGCAACGATCTCCCTCGGTCCGCGCATAGCCTTCAAACTGTTGCGTGGCATAACGATTGCCAAAGACCGCGGCAATGAAATCGCCCTCGTGCAGAGCACAACGGCGACCGTTGGCAAGCTCAAGGCCGGCGTTTTTGCCAATCTTCTCGAGCTGGGCCAACGCGAGGTCTCCGCTTTGTGGCGGCTCTGTGAAAGGCAACAAGCTCGCCAAACTCGTCGGCGAGACGCGTTTCAACGCATAACCGACCCGAAGCTTGCTCTTGAGGTCGCTGGAGAGCGCGTGCTTCGCCATTAACGGCAATCCGACCTCTCTTGCGGAATTATTCAAGGAACTTCCCCCCCGGGTACGGTACCGTTCGGCCAAATGATGTTAGCGCTTCCAAGGACGAACGGGCATCGGAACAAAATGCCCGCTGGAATTGCGAATGAGAACAGAAGATTCAGTCGCGGCCTAAACAATTTTGCTTATTTACCGTGACGGGAAAACAACGCACGCTCGATCGTAGGCTGACACGGGCAGATAGTCAAGTTGATAATTAAAAATTTATGAGAATGCCATGCCTCACTCCTTTACCCTTTGGTTCAATGTTTGCATTGCACTTAAACCGAAAGCCCATAACGAGAAATGGCTGAATAGTACGG
>JAYTUF010000167.1:0-2595 GCA_043744755.1 Anatilimnocola sp. | reverse complement strand
TCATCAGGTGCACCTCGTGGCCTCCGCGGAGCAGCACTTCGAGCAGCCGGACGGCATAGGGAGCGCCACTGGCACCGGTCATGGCGAGGACTAACGGGGCTGAGGCGGGCGGGTTCATTTCCGCCCCACATAAAGCGTGGCAATGCCGAAGGTCAGTGTGAACCAACGGACGTCGCTCAGTCCCGCGGCTTGCATCTTGTCGGCCAGTTCCTTCCCTTGGGGAAACAGACCGACGCTCTGCGGCAGATATTCATACGCGGCGGAGCTGTTTCGCGCCAGCATCTGCCCGATGCGGGGCAGCACGTTGCGAAAATAGAAACCATAGAAGGCTTTGAATGGCTGCCACGTTGGCGTGGAGAACTCCAGCACGGCCACTTGCCCGCCAGGCTTGCAGACGCGGGCCAATTCTCGCAGCCCCTGATCGGTATCGGCGACGTTTCGCAATCCGAACGCCACCGAAACCACGCCGAAACGGTCGCTTTCAAACGGCAACTGCTGGGCGTCGGCTTCGATGAACTCGATCTGCTCAGCCGCGATCTTGGCCCGGTCTCGCTTCCGCCGGCCGATTTCGAGCATCTCACCACAGAAGTCGGAAGCGACAATCGGTGACAAGCCCTTGGTATAGCGATGAAAGGCCAAGGCCAGATCACCAGTACCGGTGCAAACATCCAAGATCGGTTCGCCCGGCTGCGGATTGAGTTTGCGGACCGCGAACCAGCGCCAGTATTTGTCGATGTTCATCGACAGCAAGTGATTCATCCGGTCGTAATGCGGCGCAATCTCGCCAAACATACGGCGAACGCGGGCGGAGGATTTGTCGAGGGCGGCAGCGGACATAGTGCGGACGGCGGAGTTCGGAGTGTGGAGTAAGAGCGAGTGAATACGATTAAGTAGCGGGCTGCATTGGTGACATGAGCGTTATTCACCTAAGCCACCGGCTTCAGCCGGTGGACCGAATGCACAGAAGACCCGGCTTTAGCCATCTTGAAACACGCGATGCCAGAATCGCAACCCTTGTGGTTCTTATGGCTAAAGCCGGACTTTCTGGTTGTCGTGACCACCGGCTGAAGCCGGTGGCTAAGTATGTGATCGATTTCATTCCTTGAAACTGTAACGGATTTTTCATTGTTCGTTTTGCATTCTACATTCCCCGGGTGTAACGGCTTAGGGGCCAGAGACCCACACAAGTTGGTAGACCACCGCACGTTTTTTTGCTCCCCATTTAAAATTCCGCAATTCGCGCTCCCAAGCTCCCGCCGGGCCGTTTCCGCGATGTAGAGTCGCGCTTTCGCCCGGCGGGACAATGGGATGATTAAGAACCAATTTCTGAGGTTGCGGCTCCGAACATTTCCGGGTAATTACGTGTCCCCTCTCCTGCCTAAACCGTTTGAATTACAATCAATTAACCGCTAGCTCCCCTTGGATCCATGTCCCTCGCGACCCCGCCCCGTCGGCCTTCTCTCCTCAGGCCGATTATTGAACTCGCCACCGCAATGCCCGCCGCCCATCCGTCCGCGACTTCGGCTTCGCCGTCGCGGACCTCGCCCCGCGCCGATATTTATGCCAGCATTGGTGATGCTGCCGGTTATAGCGCGATGGTGGGCATTGGCGAAACCTATATCGTGCCGTTTGCTTTGGCCGTGGGTGCCGGCAAGACAGCAGGGGGACTTGCTGCCACGCTGCCGATGCTGGCCGGGGCGACGCTGCAACTCTTTTCGCCAATGCTGGTTCGCCGACTTGGTTCGCATCGCCTGTGGGTTGCCTGGTCCGTTTTCTTGCAGGTCATCTCGCTGCTGATGTTGCCGCTGGCGATCTTGCTGGCTCCATCATCGCACGATCCGAACGCCGGCGGCTTTCCTGCTTCGGTCTGGTGGATTTATTTTGCGGCAACGTTGTATTGGTTCGCCGGCCTCTCGGGCGGACCGGCTTGGAATACTTGGATCGAGACGATCATTCCGAAGAGCCTGCGGACGAACTTTTTTGCTTGCCGTTCTCGCACTGGCCAGACCTGCACCCTCGTCGGCTTTGCGAGTGGCGGCCTCGCACTGCATTGGGCCAAAGGCAACGGCGTGGTCCTGCCCGCGTTTTGCACCATTCTGCTGATCGCGGCCGGCTGCCGGTTCGGTTCCTTTTTGTCATTGCTGCGCCATAGCGAACCGCATCGCGGGCGGATTAACGACCGGCATGTGCCGCTGCGGCAACTCTTCGCGTCAACCGCCAAGAACGGCGGCACGCTCGTCTGGTACCTGCTCGCGATGCAAATGGCGGTGCAGATTTCCGGCCCGTACTTCAATTCGTATCTGATTCTCGACCAGAAGATTTCCTACTTCGATTACATGCTGATGATCAGCCTGGGGTTCGCGGGCAAGGTGCTTGCCACGCCGTTCTGGGGCCGCTTCGCGCAGCGCGAAGGGGCGAAGAAGCTGCTCTGGTACGGCGGCATCCTGATCATTCCCGTCTCGTCATTCTGGGTCATCAGCGATTGGTTTTCAGTCTGGCAATGGACCACGCCGATCACGCTGCCCGGCGCGACCGAGCAATGGGTCGTCACCGGCGAGTTCCTCTATCTATGCCTGGTGCAGCTCGTTTCCGGCG
>JAYTUF010000166.1:0-10094 GCA_043744755.1 Anatilimnocola sp. | reverse complement strand
ACATGGGTCCGCACAACACGCCCACGCATCCTGAACTGCTCGATTACCTGGGCAAAGAAGTTCGCAAGAACAGCTTCGATTTGAAAGAACTGATGAAGTGGGTCGTGCTCAGCGAAGCTTACTCGCTGTCCAGCAAAATCAGCCCCAGCAACAAGGCCGATGACCCGCTGCTCGGCGAAACGCCGAAGTTCACGCACTTCTATCTCCGCAACATGCGGGCTGAAGAACTGTACGAATCGCTGGTGGTTGCCACCGAAGCCCAGAAGACCAAGGGCGATTATGCCGAGCAAGAAAAGCTGAAGAGCGCCTGGTTGCAGCAGTTCAATCAGACCTTCGGCACCGATGAAGGTGACGAGCAGACGACCTTCAACGGCACCATTCCTCAAGCCCTGATGATGATGAATGGCGACCTCGTGAAGAAAGCGACCAGCACCGAAGCCGGCAGCTTCCTGCACAAGGTGGCGAACAGCAAGCTTTCTCCCGCGCAAAAGATTGACTTCCTGTTCCAGTCCGCTTTGTCCCGTTCCCCGTCCAACACCGAAGTTGAGATTGCCAACAAGTTGCTGGTCGCTCGCGGTGGTGACGCGGTCGGGGCTTTGCAAGACATTTTTTGGGCCGCCCTCAACGCCAACGAGTTCATCCTCCAGCACTAATCGCAAACAACCTAGCAGACTCAGCACCCGAGTCCGCGATACTGATAGCTTCGCCTTACTTACTAGACCATTTTCGATTGTTTTTCTGACGGAGACTTTGGCATGTTGACTTCGGTTCCCTCGGGCATGTCCCGCCGGCATTTTATCTCCCACATGGCCGGCGCCTCGGCCATGACCATTCCCGCCCTCACCATGGGGCACAGTCTCCGCACGCACGCGGCAGACCTGAAGAAGAGCGGCAAGTCCGCCATTCTGCTGTGGATGAGTGGTGGTCCCAGCACGATGGATATCTGGGATCTCAAGCCCGGTGCTTCCACGGGCGGTCCCTTCCGCCCGATCAGCACCAAGGGTGATGTGCAGATTTGCGAACACATGCCCATGACCGCGAATGTCATGGACAAGCTCTCGATCATTCGCTCGATGAGCACCCGCGAAGCCGATCACATGCGTGGCCGGTACTATATGCATACCGGTTATGTGCCGAACCCGAACATTGAACACCCCAGCTACGGGGCCGTGCTGTCGCATGAGTTGATTGATCAACGGGCCAGCCTCGAGATTCCTCCCTTCGTTTCCGTCGGTGGCGGCAGCGTCGGTCCGGGCTTCCTGGGCATGGCTTGGGCCCCGTTCGTAGTCAGCAGCAATGGCCAGGTCCGCAATCTGGAAATGGGCATCGAAGACAAGCGACTGATGCAGCGGATGGCCGCCCTCGACATGATCGAGAAGGGCTTCATCGCGCAGAATCGCGGCTCGGCCTCGGCCGATCACGAGAAGATTCTGAAGAAGACGCTAAACCTGATGACCAGCGATCAGATGGAAGCCTTCAAGGTCACCAAGGAACCGAAGGAAATCCAGGACCGTTACGGCAACGATGGCTTCGGCCGTGGTTGCTTGATGGCCCGCCGCCTGGTCGAAGCGGGTGTGCCTTTCGTTGAAGTTGATCTGGGTGGTTGGGACAATCACCAGAACATCTTCACCACGCTGGGCACCGGCATGAACCCCAAGCTGGGTGTGCTCGACCGCGCCATGAGCGCTCTGGTCGAAGACCTCGATCAACGTGGCCGGCTGCAAGACACCGCCATCATTTGGATGGGCGAATTCAGCCGCACGCCGCGGATCAACGGCACGACGGGCCGCGATCACTGGGCTCGCTCGTGGAGCGTGGTCGTCGGTGGCGCCGGCATGAAGGGCGGCATCGCGGTCGGCAAGACCAATGACGATGGCACCTCGGTCGAGACGGAACCCTACACCTCGCAAGACGTGATGGCCTCGGTCTGCAAAGCCCTCGGCATCTCGCTCGAAACCACCTTCACCAGCAAGAGTGGCCGCCCCATGAAGATCGCCAACGGCGGCAAGGTCATCAAGGAACTGTTCGCCTAAGCCCGAGGCGGCAGACCACTAGGTCTGCCAGTCGCAACCATCAGCTACGCCGGCCGGAAGTCTTCGGATTTCCGGCCGGCTTTTTTGTTGGCCCGTTGCGAACTTGCGCGCGATGAGGCATCATCCAGGCCATGTGTTCTTAGCCACCGGCTTCAGCCGGTGGGCAGAATGCGCACATGGGCCCCGGCTTTAGCCATCTCGCAAAGAGCGTTGCCGATTCGCAACCTCTGCGGATTCGATGGCTAAAGCCGGACTCTCCGTGCGCCATCTCCACCGGCTAAAGCCGGTGGCTAAGAATAGGAATGATTTCATTCGGCTCAACTGTTACTTATGTCCGCCTTCAAAACGTCACTCAACGAACGTGCCTGGCAATTGGCGGATCGGCTGCTCGTCGATACCGATCGCTACGGCGTTCGCATTCACACGCTCTCAGGTGGCACGCAACTCATCGACTGCGGAGTGCATGCCCAGGGAGGCTTGGAGGCCGGGCGACTGCTCGCAGAAACCTGTCTCGCGGCGCTCGGTTCAGTTTCCATCGTGCCAGCCGACCGAGCCTTGTGGGCAGGACCGGCGATTGCGGTTCAAACCGATCATCCCGTCGCGGCTTGCATGGCCTCGCAATACGCGGGCTGGCAACTGAAGGGCGAAAAGTTCTTTGCGATGGGTTCCGGGCCGATGCGGGCCGCGGCGAATCGCGAACCGTTGTTTGCCGATATTGGTTTTTCCGAACAGCCGTCGCGAGTCGTGGGAGTTTTGGAAACAAGTAAGTTGCCATCGGACGAGATCGCGCAGCAAATCGCTGCCGCCTGCAACGTCGCCCCCGCTAACGTACTTTTGCTGTGTGCAAGAACCGCCAGCCTCGCCGGAACCGTGCAGGTGGTCGCGCGGTCGGTCGAAACCGCGTTGCACAAACTGCACGAGCTGAAATTTGATTTGCAGAAAGTCGTCAGCGGTTACGGTGTCGCCCCCCTGCCGCCGATTGCCAAGGACGACTTGACTGCCATCGGCTGGACGAATGACGCGGTGCTCTATGGTGGCGAGGTGACCTTGTGGGTTCATGCGGACGACGATGAACTCAGCACCCTCGGCCCCAAAATCCCCAGCAACGCTTCGCCCGATTTTGGCGAACCGTTTGGGCAAATCTTCAAACGCTACAACGGCGACTTCTACAAGATCGATCCGCTGCTCTTCAGTCCCGCCGTCGTGACACTCCACAATCTCAGCACCGGCCGCACTCATCGGCATGGTGCGTTGCAAGCCGGTGTGCTGCAGCAATGGCTCCGCGGCTAACATCGCCGCTTGCAGAGGATTTTCATGCGCATCGCCGTGCTGGCCGCTCCCGATAGTTGGTACGCGCGCGATCTGCAGCGCGCGGCCGGTGATCGGCATGAACTGCCGATTGTCCCGTTCAGCGAAATCTCCGCCACCATCGAGCGCAGCGGCCAGTTTCAAATCAACAGCGGCGAGTGCAATCTCAGCGCCTGCGACGCCATCCTCGTGCGCACCATGCCGCCGGGCAGTTTGGAGCAAGTCGTCTTCCGCATGGATTGCCTGGGCCGCTATGAAGCTGGCGGAGGAATCGTCATCAATCCTGCCCGCGCTGTCGAAGCGGCCGTTGATAAGTTTCTTACCAGTGCGAAGCTGCAAGCCGCGGGATTGCTCACGCCGCGAACGATCACCTGCCAAACGTTCGACTCGGCGATGCAAGCCTTTGCTGATCTTGGCGGCGATGTCGTCGTAAAGCCCCTCTTCGGCAGTGAAGGTCGCGGCCTCGTCCGTTTGCAAGATGAATCGCTGGCCCTCCGCGCGTTCAAGATGCTCTCGCAACTCGGCGCGGTGCTGTACGTGCAAGAGTTCGTGCCGCATGAAGGGGAAGACTGGCGACTGCTCGTGTTGGGCGAGCAAGTCTTCGGCATGCGCCGCCGCAACGCACTCGATTGGCGAACGAACGTCAGCCGCGGCGCGACTACCTCGCCACTAACGCTCACGCCGCAGCTCATCGAGCTTGCGCATCGCGCTGCCGACGCCGTACACGCGCCGTTTGCGGGCGTCGATCTTCTGCCCGCCCGCGATGGTCAGTTGTATGTGCTGGAAGTCAACGCCGTTCCCGGTTGGAAGGCACTGGCTCGCACGCTCGAAGTCGACATTGCTGCAAAGCTGATCGAGTTTACGATCAGCCAATGCCGCGCTAAGTCTTAAGGAGTTTTGCTTGGAGCGCAACCAGCCTTTGTTTCCTTCCAGGCGAGAGTTCGGCTTCGATCGCTGGCCGCCACAGATCAGGTTCCAGGAACAGTCGCGCCGGTTCGCTCAACTTTTGATTGCGCGCTAGTGTCATGAACAACCATCGCTCAGACCAGCCCAGTTGATGCAGCCGAAACAGATCGCGCAGCAACCGCCGCGGGGAATGTAGCCGCCGCTTCAAGCTCGCGCTGCGCCAGCGGAAGATCAGCCAAGTTGCCACCGTCGCAACTAAAATTCCCAGGCTCATCCAGCCAATGGTGATGTGATGAGGCACGGCGGGCGCTGCGTTCTTCGTCTGCTCGGCCGCCGAGGCGATGGTTCCTGCAAGAAGCCACATGACTAAACTCCTCCCGCCACGAGTGTTTCAATGTCTGCACTCGCGGCCAGCGAAGGCAATTGCACAGGCTGCGATGATTCAGCGTGTGCCGCAAATTTCGCCAGCGCTGCCTCGGCAGCTTGAGCAACAAGTGGGGAATGATCGCATTGCGCACGGCGCAGCGCTGGCTGTGATTCGCTCAGGTCGCAAGTGGCTAAAGCACGAACGGCGTCGAGACGCGTGAACTGATCTTCGTCGTCGATCAAGACCGCAATCGGATCGAACACATCGGGAACCATCTGCAGAACAACGCTGATCTCCAGCGCTCGAGCGCGGCGGACTCGAACCGGCGCTTGCAACTCGGCCGTCAATTGCGCGATGATCGTGGAGTCCACCTTCTTCACGAGCGATCCCGTCGTGAGTCGTGCGTCCGGAGAGAGCGCGTCAAACGATTGCAAGTAGCGTTCGAAAGTGTATGCGTTCAAGCACTGCTGAGCGGCTTCGCGTTCGGGCTGATGCGGGCTTTCGAGCATGGCCACCAATTTGGGCACGATGGTCGGTGCCGCATGATTGCCCATGCGAATGACGGCCTGGGAGCGCACCACGGGATCCTCGTCATCCAGCGCTTGCCAGGCAATTTCGTCGGCTTCACTCCCCGAGAACTTGGCGAGCGCCGTAGCCGCGGCGCGACGTCCCGCGGGGCTGCCATCTTGCAAGGCCAGCGAGAGCAATTGCAGCGCTTGCGCCGGCGGCAAATTGGCTTCGGCAGCGAGTTGAATGGCCGCCGGCTGTTCGCTCTCCGAGAGCGCTGCATACACCTCGCCCGCTTCGTGCAGCCAGGCGACGTCGTCAATGCGGTGCAAATTGTTGCGCACTACCTGAGGCGGTTGATTGCCGATCTTGCGCAGCAAATGCCTGATGAATTGCAGGTCGCGCCGCCGCGCGAGCGTTTCCAGCGCGGCTCGCGGCGCATCGGGATCGTCGAGATAGCTGAGGAGCATGCGAATCACGCCCGGCCGAGAGCTCCGCTCGAGCACCTTGATGAGCGCGGGAAAACTCGGGTCGCGCGGGCTTTGCAAAATTCGCTTCACCGACGCCGTATCGCGCTCGGCGAGCAACAGCAGCGCCTCGACCAATTCCAGCCGTTGATGCCGATCGACCGTATCGGCCATCCGTTCCAAGGCCGGCAGCAGGTTCGCGCGCTGCAATTGCGGATCGCGGCGGACGCGATAATCGCGCGGGGCCTGCAATTCGTCGAACAGCATCTCCGCCAGCAACACCACCGTTTCAGCCGCGAGCGCCTGGTGGCGATTCTTCGGATTTGACGCGGCGGCCGCGAGCGCGGGAATCTGATCGATGTCACGCGTGGCGAGGGCGGCTTCGCAAGCGTTGCGAACTAGTGGTTCACTCCCTTCGGCGAGCGCCCCTTTGATTGCGCCCGATAGCCAGCCTAGTTTTTCGGCAACGAGTTCGCGCAACGGTTCCCGCCACTCGGACCAATGCGTGAGAACTTCCATCTCGGCTGCGGCGCTGGTTCGCTGCAGGATCGCGTGAATCGCCTGCGCGGGAACTCGTCGCTGCGGCGCATGGAGCGCAGCGAGCAGCACCGGGACGGCCGCTTCGTTTTCGGTCTCCGCGAGGAACTGCCAAGTGCTGCCAATGCCGGCCATCGAAACCCTCAATGCTCAAGCCACAACTCAAGGCCGCGCAAGTCTACGTTGCGGCTGGTGGGTTCGCGCTGGGCATGTCACGGCGATTACAACCGGCATCATTGTTGCAAAGCATACAGAATGACATTCGCGCCGATGCGAGCAGCATCCGTGGAAACGTATCCCTTGCACTCCAGCGAAGCACCTTTCTCCAGCGCACAACTCAGGTCATAGGGCGAGAGCACGACGGCGATGCGTTCGTCAATCTCCAGCGCTTCGAGCAGCGGCGTGGTCTTGGTGAGTTTGGCAGCCAGCGGATCTTCGTCGCTGCGGAATTGCGGGTCGCGGAGCAGCACGCTGTTCAGGTTGAAGCCGTGAAATTCATCCGTCAGCAAGGGATGACCCGCGGGCAAACGATTGAATTTCGCATTCGGATAGATCAGGAGCAACTCGGCGCGCAGTGACGAAGCAAACTCCTCGCTGGCGCAGATCGCATCGGCAAACAGAAAGCCGCCGCGATCGAGATAGTTCTTCAAGGCCTTGCGCTCCACATTCGAGAACTGAAACGCCTGCCGACCATGCGCGAAGACCAGCGGATATCGAGCAGCTTGGGATCGTTCGCGCCGAGTGGCGGCCGCCGTTCGTAATCGACCTTGATCTGCAACTGTTTGTCGAGCACCGTCATCAAGTTCAGCAAGGCATTCGGAGCATCGTCCGCGCCGCCACCGTGACTCAGCTTGGGGACGACGAGTGAGCCGCGCGGCGGTTTGCCCCCATGCGGACCGAGTGAAATCTGTGGGCGTTCGAGCTTTTCTTTGAGCTGCCGATTCGTGGCATAGGCCAGCACATTGCCGCCGATGCGCGAGACTTGCTCGATCTGATCCTTCATTTTTTGCGAATAATCCGACTCGCGATAAGGATGTGCAAGTTCCCAATAGCAGGACAGACTCCGCGGGCAATACACGACGCCGGTGCGGCAACACGAATCGAGACCCCACAGCCAAAAATCCGGATCCTGCGGCAGTTGCTGCGGCAAGACTTTTTGCTGGGCATACCACACCGCATGTTCAGGCGGCAACTTCCGTAACTGGCTTTCCGGGAACATCTCCGCCAGCAGCTTGCGCACACTCTGATCAAAGGCCACGCCGTTGCAGCCATTGCCGTCACAGGCTTCGATAAAGAGAAACCCGCCCTGATTAACATACTCGCGGAGCGTTTTCTTCTGCACATCCGTGATATTCAGGCTTTGCGTGCCACTGAGAAACAGCACGGGCGATTCGAGCAAGTCGGCAACTGTGGCGTCCTTGAGCGCGTATGTCTGCCACGAAAGGTCGCGCCGCCATTGGCGCTCGACCCGGCCGACCAGATTTTGCAAACCGCGACGATGATGATTCCAGTCACCGCCGACCGTGGAAGTTTGCAGCCGAGCAATGACGACGGGGCGGCGACCCTTGGAGAGAAACAGGAGTGCGAGCGGCGTGGCGATCAGCGGATCGCGTTCGAGTTCCATGCCGGACCAACTTTTGGTGAGCGCGTCTTGCTGTTCGAGCAGCACGGCACAACCCTCGCGATACCAGTCGTACCGCGGCGTGGTGAACTCGCCCGTATTGGGGTTCATCTGCGGCTTGCCATGAAAGAACCTCTGTCCCGACATGCGGCCGACGCGTTCCATGCCATAGAGGTAATACAGCAGCCAGCGATGGGCCTGGCCGTCGTCCCCCGGATTGCTTCGCACGGAAAAATTGCGACCGAGCCAATCGATGGCCCGTTCAATTTCATCTTCGGCTGGCTCGTTGCCGCAGCATTGAATGGCATCGCCGATCACGCGGGCTTCACTGTTGGCCAGGCGATCTCGGGAAATGATCAGCGAAGCAATCGCCGCACAGGTCATGCTGCCCGAGACGCCATTGTGATATCCAAAGGCCCCGCGCCCTTTGTCGTAGACCGGGTTCTTCAGCCAATAGTCCTTGCCCAGTTGCCAGGTGCGATCGGGAATCTTCACACCGACGCGCTCGGCTTCATGCAACGCGAGCATTGCGAATTGCGTATTCGAATTATCAGCAATGCCCACCGTAGGAGTGTAGGACCAGCCACCTTTCGTCGCTCCTTCCTTGGTGATTTGATGGGCCTCGAGCCAATGGGCCAGGCCGGCGATCTTCAACTTGTAACGGAGCGGATCGGCCTGGCAAAAAGCCATGACGTGCAGCGAAGTCGAATAGGTGGAACCCGGGGGCGACTGCCGCTCCAGATAATCGAGCGCGGCCTTCACATGCGGCTCATCCACCCGCTCGCCACAATTCAGCAGCGCCAGCGTGACCAGCGCGGTGATCGCGCCCGGCTGCGCAAACGGACTTTCAAAATCGGCCCAGCTTCCATCCGGCCGTTGCTTGCTATGCAGATAGCCGACACCAAAGCGAATGGCATCGTTAACGGTGGCCGGCGTCACCTCTTTATGCAGCTTCAATTCCGGCCCTTGAGCCGCAGCGAGTGCCGGTAGCAATATGGCCGTTAAGAACAGCAGCACCGTAAAATCGAGCATCTTTGGTCTGATGTTCACAGTTATAATCTCCGTTCTCAACGTCTGCTCGCGGCCTTCGCAGACCGTCACTCGCCCCCGCAGCTCTATTCTATTCTACTGAAAGAAATCGGGGAAAAAGCTCACGCCCCAGTAGACCAGCAGGCCGATCATGGTGGCGATGATTAGCGTGAGTACGACGGCGAGGATCAGGGCGATGATGGTGAGCGTGCGGCCGGCTGGGTCTCGGCCGCCCAGCTTCATCATTTTCAGATCTTCGCTCGCCATGAAAATCACGGCGACGGCGGGGACGATGGAGAGGAACGGCAGCACCAGGCCCAGCCAGCCATAGAAGAGGCCTAGCAGGCCGCCGACAAAGGTCACGCTGATGAGGCTCAGCAGCAAGCCGCCGCGGTGATCGGCCGTTTGTTCATACTGCGGAATGAACGGCCGGCCCCCTTCGATCGTCGGTGACGCAAAGGTGTTCGTGGAGCGCGGGCCAGCCTCCCCCGTGGCTTCGAGCACTGCCTCGCCTTCGGAAAACGGATTGCCGCCGTCCGGCTGCACGATTTGCTTCGGCCGGAACCGCGGATCATCGGGCTTGAGCAGCGGGTTCGACATGCTGACGGTGAATCTTATCCGAGGTGTGCCACTGGCAAGGAAGTCGCGCAGCCAACGTCCCCCATGATGCAAACCGTTTCCGCGACTGACTGCCAGTGCGGAGCGGCAATGCAGGTCAGCACTGGCAGTCAGTCGCGGTTGAGTCCGATTGCCAAATCAGTTTCTTAGCGCGACTTCCTTGCCAGTGGCACACTGCCTTCATAATGCCAAGGCGATAATCTCTTTCTACTTCCCCACGTGGCAATGGTCCAGCATTTCGGCGGGCGTGGTGATGTAACTGGTATAGAACGGCCCGAACTCGGCATATCGCGCGCTGGCTTCGTCGAACCGCATGCGATAGACAATTTCGGTGAGGAACTGCGGGTTCTTCGCCCACAGCGTGACGCCCCATTCCCAGTCATCCAGTCCCAGGCCGACGGTGATCAACTGCGAGACCTTGCCGGCGAACTCCATGCCGCTGCGGGCGTGCTCGGCCATCTGCCGGTTCCGCTCCTCGGACGGCAGCAAGAACCAGTTCTCGCCCACTTTCCGCTTTTTGTTCATTGGATAGAAACAGGTCGCCGGATAGGGCGGAAACTCGGGCGTCAGCCGCTGCTTGTTCATCAGGGGCAAGCGTTCGCTATAGGCTTTGAGCTTCGCTTGATAGGCTGGGCTGTCTTCCGCTTCCCCCTCGGCCAGCAACCGCTTGCCATAGACTTCGACGCTGGGCACGTATTCCG
>JAYTUF010000165.1:0-10130 GCA_043744755.1 Anatilimnocola sp. | reverse complement strand
AGGAGGGCTGGAGAATGCATCAACCTTGCGATCCACGCTTTTGCGATGGACGTAGAGGCGTTGTTCGGATGCGTCTATGCTGCGGGCGAGTGGAGACGCGATCTTGTGATTAGCAGTGAATCGAGCGCTCGACTCGCACGAACCTGGGGGTTCGTGCTACGTCGCCGGTCATTGAGGCTCCGGCAGCAGGTCCGTCTCGACGGGAGGCCCGGGCGGCACGGCGGCGAGAAACCGCTCAAAGTCTTCGCGGCTGCCACCGGCGACCTCGCGGCGAAGATAATCCACCGTCCGCATTGCCGCCATCTTCTCACCTGCGGCGCTCGCCAGGAATTGGTCAACCGTGTAGCCCTCCTCCGCGGCGAATTTCTCGATAATCCGGCGCAGGGACTCAGGAAATTCAACCGTTAGTTTGCTCACGGCATCGGGGCTTTCGGTGATGAGTCGGAGGAAATCGCGAGGAGTAATGGCTTCGATGCCGAGTTGCTCGGTGCCCCGAAAATCTTTGAGATTGTGGACATGAACCACCAAGTGAAACTGCCTCTTGTCATTCTTAGACGTCATCGACAGTGAGCCTCAAACCTTCGGCTCCCAGCCAGCTCGATACTCCCTCGTCCACAGCGCCATGGCTTGTTCATCGCCCCCGATGTGGCCGTCTTTCTCACTGGTGTTCAGCACGCGGTTGACGCGGTGGGCGATATTGCCCAGGTGGCACATCAGGGTGCTCTTGTGGGCTTCTTCAATGTCGGCATTGGGGCGCTTTGCCCCAGGACTTCCAGCGCTGCGCACACAGTCGAGGAAGTTGACGACGTGGTCGGTGTCGCCCCCCTTGGAGCCCGCGGGTGAAGCGCCGATCTCCTTGTTGCGCAGGTCGTATTGCTTGTAGCCGGGGTCGATAATCACGATCGAGCCTTCTTCGCCGTGGAAGCTGCAGCCAAATTGGTTCAGCATCGAGCCGAGCGGCGACCAACTGAGCCCTTCCCACATGATCGATTTGTTGCCGGGGAAGTTGTACGTGACGATGTGCGTATCGGGCGTCTCTTGATCGTCGTCATGCCGGTACTTGCCGCCGCCGGAAGTGACGCGATTGGGATAATCGACGCCGAGGCCCCAGCGGCAAACATCGAGGGCATGCACGCCATTGTTGCCGAGTTCGCCGTTGCCCCAGTGCCATTTCCAATGCCAGTTGTAATGGACGACGTTGTCCAGGAAGGGCTTCTCGGGCGCTGGGCCTTGCCACATGGTCCAGTTCAAATAACTGGGGACCGGCACCGGCTGACCATGCTTGATGTTCGGCCGGTTGTTGTTGTACCAGGCCCGCGCGTAATGGACCTTGCCGATCGCGCCGTCCTTGATTTTTTGAATGGCTTCGACAATGCCGGGCCAGGTGCGGCGCTGGCTCCCCATCTGCACCACGCGGTCGTTCTTCCTGGCGGCCGCGACGGCAAGCTCGCCCTCGCGCGGATTGTGGCTGCAAGGTTTTTCGACATACACGTGCTTGCCCGCCGAGCAACCGAGAATGGTGGCCGGCGCGTGCCAGTGGTTGGGGGCGGCACAGACCAGAATATCGACAGTCTTATCATCGAGAATCTTGCGGAAGTCGCTCACGCCCTGCGGCTTCACCTGCTGCTCATCGCCGACAATGGCCGAAGCTTTGGCAATCGCCCGCTCATCGACATCACAGATATACGCAATGTGCGCCCCGCTGGAGAGGAACGCTCGCGTCAACGCACTGCCTCGGCCATTCACGCCCATCACGCCGACGGTTAGCTTGTCGTTGGGGCCTTTGGCGGCGGCAGCGGGTTGCGGCTGAGCGAATGTTCCCGCCAGCGCCGCGGATCCTGCCATCGCTGTCGCCGCGGTCAAGAAAGTCCGCCGGTCGAGTTCATGCTGAACAGTTGAGTTAGGATCAAGCGAGCGCGCCATAGCCGAGGCTCCGGGAGAGTTGGTGAGTTGGAATATTCGGTAGCATAGCAGCGGCACGAACAGGTCGCCAGCTTTTCAGCAGTCAGGGGTGTCAACCGCCACTGGAGGGCACGAAATACTGAACCTTGGCACTCTCCGTGACCTTGCCTTCATTGAACCACGCCGGCAATCAGATATCGAGTTCGTCGAGCGCATCCAGCAGGCTGTCCAACTCATCCTTCGGTTGAGCCATTGCTGTTTGTCGCTTGGGCAAGCCAACTGCGGTGCCAACCGCAGCGCGGCCGGCGAGTTGTAGTTGCTCGTCGCGCTCGCGGACGGCTATGTCTTCCGCCGATTCGCTGCCGTCGGGGGCGCCAAACAGGCGCGAAAGGTCGATCTTCATGCTGCCGGCCACTTCGGGCGAACCCGCGATGGACGGCGTTTTGTGCTGCGGGAAGATGATTGCGTTTTCGGGACAAACCCGGCTGCAGGCGGGGCAACCTTTGCGGCAGTTGTCGGGCTGCTCAACGAGGATTGTATCGACGCGATCGACGCCATACACGCCGAACAGGCAGAAGTCGATGCACTCCATGCAGTTGGTGCAGCGGCTGTAATCGATGACCGGATACCAGCGGCGGTCGCCCGTTTCTTCGATGCGAATCACTTGCGAAGGCGTCTCGCCGGAACTGTCCGCTGATTTGGCTTCAGTTACTATGGGCGACAGATCGGGCGGGGCAAGAATGGGAATGATCGGCAGTGCGGTGTTGTTTGTCGGCTGTGCAAAACGCGCGAGCGCTTCCGGCGAAGGAGCGGATCTGTTCAAACTGCCGAGGCCGCCGAGGCCCAGCAACTGCATCGATGCTTCGCGGGCGATGCGTTTGACCTCATCGACATAGCCTGGCGCCTGCGATTGCACACGGAGGTCGAGGCAATAGACTTTGCGGTTCGGCAGCTCGCGCGAGTCGTTGACGCGGACTTTTTCAGCGGCCGCTGTTGCTTCTTCCCCGTCGGACTCTTCGTCATCTTCATCCTCGTCGGGAGACTTGAGGAGCGAAATCCCTTCCTTGCCGCGGATGCCCAGGCGGTCCAGCGTCCAGCGGGTGGCGCGGTCGTAGAGCCAGGCCAGCACAATCATGTTCCCTTTGATGTTGGCCAGCGCCAGCGTGCCGGTGCCATCGGGCTTGAGGTCATATAGGTGCGGAATGATCACCAGGTCAAGGCCCGGCTCCATCAGCAAAGCGGCGGCGATGTCTTCTTCCAGTTGCCGCTTGGCGGGATGCGCGCTTTGCCCCTGCGACAAGACGACGGCGATGCGTTTGGCCATGATTAACTCACTTAAGTTCGATCCCCTCTCCCTGGTACTCCGGGGAGAGGGTTAGGGTGAGGGGCTGGGCAGCGCGTGTACCCAATTCAGCCCCTCACCCCGGCCCTCTCCCCATGAGTACATGGGGAGAGGGAGTCAGGATATTATTCGTTCATCTGACCTTTAATAGTCCGCTGCGTCACTTCCCAAACCGCGGCCAGATGTTCCAGGTATTGCGGCGGCGTGAGCAGCGGACTTGTATTACTGTCATCGGCAGGCTGTATTTCAAATAACCAGCCGCCGACGTATTTATCCACATTGATGGCGGAAGGGTCGGCGAGCAACTCGGCATTGAACTGCCGCAGCCTGCCCGCGATGGGCGAGTATAAACTGCTTTCGGCCTTCTTGCTTTCAATATTGCCGATCTCTTGTTTTTCCTTAAGCGTGACGCCGGCGTCCACTGTCCAGTCTAAAAAATAAACATCCTGCAGCAAGCGCACGGCATAGGCGGCAAACCCGAAGCGGAGGACGCCTTCGCGCCGTGCGGCCCACATGTGATTCTTCGCATACAGGCGGTCCGTGGGAAACTCCGCGACGAACTTCCCCATGTCGAATGTCAACGGCTCGCTCACGTGTAGCGAACCCCCTGATGCTGCGGCTCGAAGAACGCGGGCAGTAAAGCATCGGCGCGCAACAGGCCTTCGCGGGTCAACTCGATACGGTCGCCCCGCACGATCAACATTCCCTCGGCCGCATGTTGTTGCCAAGCCTCGCGAAATTCGTCGAGTACGCTGACGCCATACTTGCGGCGGAAATAGCCCACGTCGAGATAACCCTTCTTCAGCAGCAGGATCAACTCCCGCACTAATAATTGATGTTGCGTAGGCCGCAGCGCTCGATACAGCGGCAGCTTATTGTCTTCTAATAGTGACTTCGTGTAATCGCCCCACTCGGTCTTGTTCTGATAATGCACGCCGGAAACATGCCCAAAGCTGGCCACGCCTGTCGCGAGCAAGTCCGATCCTTGCCAGAGATTATCTCGGTAGCTGAAGTTTACCTTCTGCGGATCTTTCACGAGCGTATAAGCGCTCGAAACGTGATAGCCGACCGCCTGCAATTCATCATAGGCATAGCTGACCCAAGCCCGCTTCGTGGGCCAATCGGCGACCGGGCTTTCGATCTGATTGCCGAGCATGTCCTTCGAGTAGACCGTATTGAACGGCAATTCCATTTGATAAATGGTGACACTGTCCGGCGACAATTCGATCGTCTTCTTAATACAATCTCGCCAATTGTCCCACGTCTCGCCCACCATGCCGGAGATGAGATCAATGTTGACGTTGGGAAACTTGGCATCCTGAATCCATTGCCAGGATTTATAGACTTCGCCCGAAAGATGCGCCCGGCCATTCTCTTCCAGAACCGCATCACTAAAGTTCTCGACGCCTAGACTCAAGCGTGTAACACCCAATTCCTTAAGGGTGTGAATCTTCGGTTCCGATAACGTGCCCGGCTCACATTCAAACGTGACCTCTTCCGCATGATCCCAATTCACATGCTTCTTGAGCCGATCGACGAGGGCCGTCAATTGCTTCGCGCTCAGGAACGAAGGAGTGCCGCCGCCGAAGTACACAAAGCGAAATGGCCGGCCACCCATGACAGGCAATTGACTGACGAGTTCAATTTCCTTTGATAGGGCCGAGACATAATACTCAACATCATGCGCGTTCTTATCGGTATACACGCGAAAGTAACAGAACTTGCACCGCTTCCGGCAGAAAGGAATGTGCAAATACAGCCCCAACGGCGTGGACGGCCGCGGCGGACTATGCAGCGCCGCTTCAATCTCCGGCAGCGCTTCCGGCTGCCACTGCGAGAAGGGCGGATAGTTGGAGATAAAGTAACTGCCAACTTCGGTTTTGATGGTTTCGATAGTCACGGTGAAACGGCTTGAGTTGAAATGTTCTAGGTGGGAAGCGAGTTATTGTGGCGGCAAGAACTTAAAAAACTCGCGAATGGAAATGGTCCATTCGGGAAGGGAAGCGGGAAGGAACTGCTTAAGATCGAGCTGATCTTCATAACCCAACGTAACAGGCGTTTGGTTTGCGGAATTGAGATGCACTTGATACTCGTCGGAGTCGATCACGACCACGGCTACGACGCCGGCAGCCAGGTACTCCGAGACCTTGGTGAACGTCGCGCCCGGTCGATCGGAAGGACTAAGCACTTCAAAGACAATTTCCGGTGCGACCGGAAAATATCCTTGGGGTGGCTGATCCTTGGGAAGCCGCTCGTAACTGCAGAAAGCCGCGTCGGCACCACGTACCGAATCGGGATTGCGTTTCGTGATCACGCCGCAATCGTTTACCGCGCCATGACCAACATCGTGCAAGTCGAGATATTTCACAAGTATCCCACCAATTGCCAAACACACTTTTCCATGCGGCATTTTGGTTGGCGGCATCTCAACGATCCTTCCTCGCACCAATTCCGAAGCGCAGCCCAGGCCGGGCATCGCCAGCAGTTCGGCAATCGTAATCAGATTTTCGGTCAACGGCGGCAGCGAAGAAATTGACATAACGAACCTCGTACCCCTGCGCTTCGTGACCAACTTCGGTTTTGATGGTTTCGATGGTCACGGGCAAATTACTTCCCAATGTTCATTAGACGTACGTCACAGAAAGTCTCGTACCTGAATGATAAAACCAGGAACGATGTCGGGTAGCATTTCACCCAGGTCTAGCCGTTCCGAATCCCCCAGCGTGAGAGTGGGCCGATCAGCGGCGTAGACGTGTAACTTGCGACTAAAAGGATCGAGCACTCCCACCACCAAGACACCGGCATCCAAGTACTCGCCGGCTTTAGAAACTACTCGTTTCCAACGGTCCGATTGAGAACGGACCTCCATTACAATTTCCGGCGCAGGCCAGTATCCGCGTTGCATGGAATCCTTCGGAACTAGTTGGTAACTATAAAAGGCCACATCGGCGCCGCGCACGGTATCCGGGTCGCGTTCGGTAATGATTCCCGAATCGTTAATGACCAAATGGCCGACGTCGTGTTGCAGAAGGTACAGTGCGAATGCGGTCGAGATCTTTCCCAAGTATTTCCCGTCCAAGGTTTCCGGTCGATTCATCGCGACCATTCTCCCGCGTTCAAGTTCAAGCAACCGGCCATCGTCAGGCAAGCTTGCGAACTCCTCCGCAGTGAGGATCTTGTCGGCAATTGGTACGATAGTAGACATAGATAATCCGGCCTCCCTTACCCCTTCGCCCCATAGCAATACACGAACGCGCCGCGGTCGCTGGCGATCACGATCTTGCCATCAGCCACGGCCGCGGAGCCGACGAAGCCACCCGTGGCTTGCCGTTGCCAGACTTCGGTTCCGGTCTTGCGATCGAGGCCATACAGCCGACCATCGGCAGCACCCACGATGATGCGCTCGCCGGCGATGACCGGGGAACTATCGATCCGTGATTTGGTGGTGAACGTCCAGAGCTCGTGACCATTGGCGGGATCGAGCGCCAGCACTTGCTTCGAGCGGCTGCCAACGACGAGCATCCCTTCGGCCACCGCGGGAGAACTGCGGAAGCCTTGTCCCGTGCCATCGTCGGTTTGCCAGGTGACCTTGGCTTGCTTCCAATTGACGCTGAACAGCGTGCCCGCTTCGGTGCCAAAGAAAACATGATCGCCCAGAACCGCGGGAGTCACACCCGTCGGCGCTTCGATGGGCACTTCCGCGGCCGAGGTTCCTTTCAGCAGATCGATGATGTGTAACTTGCTATCGCAGCCGGCGACGAAGCAACGGTCGCCCACGACCGTCGGCGTGCAGCGGATTTGATCTTCAATGGCGTACTTCCACACCAGCTTGCCGGTCGTGGCTTCCAGGCAATAGACATTACGGTCTTGCGAAGCGAACAGCACCTTGTCCTGCCAGAAATTCGCGCTCGAATCGACTTCGGCCTCGGCTTTGAATTTCCATTTCTCTTTGCCCGTCGCGGCTTCGATGCAGTGGCACACGCCGTCGATATCGCCAAGAAAGATCAATCCCTCGCGGACTGCGGGGGAGGCCATGAAGCCGCTATCGATTTTCCAGTTCCATTTCTCCTTGCCGTCTTGAAGGTCGAGGGCGAAGAGCTTGCCATCGAGATCGCCGATATAAACAATGCCGTCCACAATCACTGGCGTAGCTTCAAAGGCGCCACCCTTCACTTCCATCTTCCAGAGTTGCTCGGGCGTATCGGTGATCTTCGTGCGCGCGATGCCGCTGGCCAGAACATCACCGCGGAACACGGGCCAGTTCTTCTCGGTGGCAACCGGCAGCTTGAAACTTGCGGTCTCAGGAGCAGCAGTCACTGAACTACTGAAGAACGGCGAGGCCAGCAGTGGCGCCGACGCGATCGCACCCAGAGCTTCTCGCCTGGAAAGCTTGATTTCAGTAGAGCGCATGGCAACACCTCGCCCAATCATCGGCCTGGAAGGAACACCGGAACGCAGCCTTCGATTATATCAGAAGGCCCGCTGATAAAGGGACAAAAGTTCGTCCGCCGTTACCTTCCGCGGGTTGAACGATCCGGTCCATTGCGTCGCTGCTTCGGCCGCGAGCTGTGGCAGTTTGTCGTAGGCGACGTGCAACTCCTCCAGCTTGGTACATAGGCCCGCTTTGATGGTGAGCGCGGCGACGAAGTGAGCCAGCTCATCGACCGTCTCAGGAACGGGGCCGGTGCCATTGGCGGGCATCGTGCTGAGCAGATCGAGATACCAGTCTTCCACCTGCTCGCTGTTGAAGCGAATGACATGCGGCAACATCAGCCCCACGGCCTGGCCATGGGCAATATCAAAATGCGTCGTGAGCGGATTCGCCAGCGCGTGAGCGGCACCGAGCATGCTGTTCTCAATTGCCAGCCCGGCGAAGCTCGCGCCGAGCAGCATCGCGCCGCGGGCTTCGACATCGGTGGGTTGATCGATCACGCGCGCGAAATGACCCGCGAGTAATCGCCAGGATTCGCGACTGAACGCCAGTGAAGCTGCATTCCGCTTCGTGCAAACGAAGGTCTCGAGCGCATGTGAGATGGCGTCGATGCCTGTGAGTGCGGTGACTCGCGGCGGCTGCGTCACCGTCAGCTTCGGATCGAGAATCGCCACGCGGCAGGCGGCTTTTTTGTCGCCGCAGGCCATCTTCACATGCGTGGCCGCATCGCTGATGAGCGCGAACGATTGCGTTTCGCTGCCCGTGCCCGCCGTCGTGGGAATTGCAATCATGGGCAGCATCGGCTTGAGCGCTTTGCCAACGCCCCAATAATCCTTCACCTCGCCGCCGTTGGTCAGCAGGAAGTTGATCCCCTTGGCACAGTCCATCGAACTGCCGCCGCCCAGACCAATCAGCAGTTGCACATCGTGCCGCCGGGCGAGTTTCACGCCGGCCTCGACATCATCGGTATTCGGATTCTCATGCACCGAACCGAACAGCTGCGTTTCGATGCCGGCCTTCACTAGCGAAGCAATCCCCCGCGCGGCGTGGCCCGCCGCAATCACGCCGGGGTCACTGACGACCAGCGCTCTTCGCCCGCCCAATTCGGACGCCAACTCCCCCAGCGTTTCGACTTTGTCCGGACCAAAAACGATCCGCGTGCGGGGTTGAAAGTCGAATGCTGTCATCGGGTGGTAGCGAACATGGGCGGGTGGGAAGAATCGCAACAGTGAGCACTACGATGGCCCGACAAGTGACTCAAATCGTTCGAACAAGTCAACTTGTTCTTCCGTTGATCCATTTCGTGTCGATTCCGAACTTTGCAAATAACGTGCTACCAATAAACAATCGAATGCCTCCCGCTTGCGCCCCAACTCTTCCAGAGCACCGGCGCGACCAACGAGAGCAGAGATCAAGGCTTCGCTGGACGCGGAGATGGACCGCGAGAACGACTTTTCCGCCGCCCGTGAATCATCTTGCACGGCGAACTGAAAATAGGCCAATTCCAACAACGCATCGGCATTGCGAGGGTCGAGTGTTGCGGCTCGCTTCAAGGCGAAAACTGCCTCGTCAAGCGGTGGTCCATTTTCATCTTGCAGTTGAATCAATTCACCGCGCAGCACCAAGAGCGCGGGCTGGTCAGGCCATTGTTCTAAGAGCGCATCCACTTCAGCGAGCGCCTCGGAAAACTTCGAACGGCTCATCAATGACCGGACTTCCGAGATCGTCCCTTTATAGCCGGTAATCGCGTTCATTTTTTGGGCTTCTTCGCATTCTTGGCTTGCAGACGACGAGGCTGCTCAATCAGCTTTTTCATCTGTCGGGCTTTCATGTCCGGGTGCGGCTTCCGTCTTGATAACCGCCGAATTTCCCCATAGGTCATCCGCCCATAATCTTTGTGATAAGACTCGGACTTTTTGAGCGATCCTGATATGAGGTCATCGGCAATGTCTTTGGATGAAGGCATTGCTGAAATCTACTCTACACTCCCGCTACTTGATATGCCCGCGAGCGGTACAGAAAGTCGATGATGCTCCCTTCGTGCGGCTGCAGCCAGTTGAGCTTCGTCGTGGGGATCGCGCCGATGTTGAGACGGTCGATGTGAATGTCGGCGCTGAGTTGCTCGATCAGCTTTTCGTTCTTGGTGATCGCCGTGCAGACCAGCGTGGGTCCCATCTTCGCGAGCATCTGGTCCTGTGGGCATTCGACGACCGTCGAGAACGGGAACATGTATTCCTTCTTCGCGATCGACGCGCCGGGGGACGAGCAATGCACGATCACCGGCCGCAAGTAATCGCAACGTTCTTGCTGCACGAGGCGCGGGCCATATTTGGATGTCATGTCCGTGACGCCCGCTTCCTTCAAATCGGTTTCGATCATGCCCCAGACCGCGGCCGCCTGGCCGGGCACGGTGAACGCCGCGAGTCCCGCGGTCGGGTCGGTTGGCGGCTTGAC
>JAYTUF010000164.1:0-2606 GCA_043744755.1 Anatilimnocola sp. | reverse complement strand
CGCTGGGCACCGTCAAAACCTGGGTCCATCGGGCACGCCGGGGACTCATCGAACGTTTACGGCAGCGGGGCATGGTTGAGGGAGCCGCTCATGAAGTGCGATAATTTTGCAGACCGTTTGAACGAACTGCTCGATGAGCGCCTCTCGCCGCAGGACGATGCGTCGCTGCTTGCCCACGCCGATCAATGCGGTGATTGCCGCGAAACATTGGCCGCTCAGGAAACCTTGTTCCGGGGTCTGGCAGTGTTGCAGCGGCGTTCCGTTTCACCCGAAATTGGGCGGCGAGTGCTGGCCGAGGTAGTGATGCCGGTTCCGTCGATTGCAACCATTCCCCCGCCCCGCTTTGAGCGCCGCTGGTTGCCGATGTTGGTATCGGCCGCGGCCGTGCTTTTGGCTGTCAGTTTCGGAATTTGGATTGCCAATCGCGGCAACAACCGGCCGGTGGTTGTTGAACCTGGTCAACCACGAGGGGCCAATCGTGAAGGATTGGCTACAATCGTCAAACCGGGCATTGGCAGAAGCAGCAACGCTCCCGCGCCGCAGCCAGCGGAAGTAGTGAAAGCGCCAATGCCCGCCATCCCTGCGGTGGATGAGCATCAAGTAGCTCGCCTGGCGATGGCTTCGATCGCGTCACATTGGCCGACGACTGCTCAGTGGCCTCACATGGAAACGCTGGATGTTGAACACTACGCCCCCGGCATTCGGCCGATTCGCGAATCCTTCGAGGTAGCTCTCGAAGCGCTCATGCGCACGATCCCCGGCAAGAAGGACGCTCGTCCCACGCCGCCCCAAGCGATGCAACCCTATGGCGCGGCGCTCGATATTGCCTAGTTACGTCTCAGCAGAGCTCCGGTCGTAGCTTTGTTGCAACCGTCAAATTGAGCGGACTTCAACCATCGTCCCGCGTGCCCTCGCAATCGTCACCGTTTCAACCGGCAAGTTTCGCTAGTCGCGCCAGGCCGTTTCTTCCGGCATCTTTGGCTTGACCGAACATTTTCCCTGACCGGTCTATTTTAACAGCCGGGCGGGACGATTTCCTTTTTGTTCTCGTCACGCTGCCTCGCGAGGACCCGTCCACAACCCCCGCTCGCTCCCCTGTGCGTCAAGGTGAATTACATGCCTAAGGTCAACTCGCCCGAAGTCGAAATCAGCCGCCGCTCCAGTGACCGCCGCGCCAAGGATGAACGCCGGAAAGAAACCGCCCCCGTCGCCGTCGCCGTCGAACGCCGCGCAGCGGGAACGGGAACAGAACGCCGGAAAACGCCGCGCCGCCGGCAGATCGACCCCACTACCTGCGAACGGGATTATTCGGGCGAAGAGATTGAATTCATGCAAGCCATGGATGCTTACAAGCGGGCTAACGGCCGGATGTTTCCGACTTGCAGCGAGATTCTGGAAGTGATTCGCGCCATGGGCTATGTCCGCCTCGGCAGCACGCAAACCGCGACGGAAGTGACGACGGATGTTGTCTCGACCGACGAACAAATCGACCACAGCCAACCGAACGCCTAGGTCTTCCGCATTCAAGTTCGTCAGACCCACGCCGTAGTCACGGGGTCAGCGCGCAAGCGTTGGCCCCGTGGCTTTTTCTTGGCCCGCGGTGCGTTACGCGCCACTCGCCTGGCCCACTGTCGCCTGATACGCTGAGAAGCTCGCAGCCATCGAGAACTTTACCAGCCATTATCAATCGAGAGCCAGCATGATCACCTCGCATCGCCTCGTCTTCGGCCTGTTGTTTTTTGCCCTCGCCTGCCTACCAACGGCAACTCAAGCGCAGCATCGGCTGGCGCTCCAAGGTGCCGGCAAGCTCGCCATTGTCGATCGCGATGGCAAGATCGAGTGGCAAATGCCCTGGGGAGGAATTCACGATCTGCACGTGCGGACCAATGGCAATCTGCTCGTGCAGCAAGGTTCAAACAAGGTCGCTGAGATTGATGTCGCGAAGAAGAACATTGTCTGGTCCTACGATTCAGCCAAGAGCAATGGCAACGAAGGGAAGCGAGTTGAAGTTCACGCCTTTCAACCCTTGAAAGATGGCGGTCTGATGATCGCCGAGAGTGGCGTGCAGCGGATCATCGAAATCGATCGTGACGGGAAGCTGATGAAGGAGATCAAGCTCAAGGTTGATCACCCCAACGCTCATACCGATACGCGACTCGCCCGCAAACTGGAGAACGGCAACTATCTCGTCTGTCACGAAGGAGATGGCGTCGTCCGCGAATACGACGCGACGGGCAAAATCGTCTGGGAATACGCAGTGCCGATGTTCGGCCGCGAAGCCAAGGGTGGCCACGGCCCCGATTCGTTCGGCAACAAGTGCTTCGCGGCGCTGCGTCTCGCGACTGGCAACACGCTGGTTGCAACCGGGAACGGCCATAGCGTGCTGGAAGTGACGCCTGAGAAAGAGATTGTTTGGAAAGTTGAGCAACGGGACCTGCCCGGCATCCAACTCGCCTGGGTTACGACGCTGGAGGTGCTGAAGAACGGCAACTACCTGATTGGCAACTGCCATGCAGGCAAGGGCCAGCCGCTGCTGATTGAGCTCGAGCCGAAAACGAAGAAGGTGATCTGGACCTTCGATCAGTTCGAGATGTTTGGAAATGATG
>JAYTUF010000163.1:0-10142 GCA_043744755.1 Anatilimnocola sp. | reverse complement strand
AAAGACTCTCGACCCCGGGTTTCTCCAACGAGCCTTTAGCCCTGAAACCCAAAAGGCTGTTGCGCCGCACGTTGATCGATCTGCAATTTGAATTTGCTCGCTTTGCCGCGATGTCCAAAGCCGGGGATGAGCGCGATGAGGGCAATCCCCGCAGTAATGATCGAGGCGATGATCCAACCGATCTCCGCGCCCGAAAGCCCGCGCTTCAAACGATGATCGGCGGGGCTCTCGGGATTGTAAAAGACATTGATGAGCGTGCCGTCTGGCTTGTTCCTCAGATTCATTTCGGCGGCGGCGCGGGTGCTTTCGTTCTCGTAATTCTCGCCCGCGTGTTGCTGGCCGTTCACGCTGTAATCGAATTGAAAATCGACGTGAAAGCTGACTCGCCGCCGCCGGCCGGAGCGATGTTCGGAAATCGAGGCCGAGCGAATCGTTCCGTCCACGCTGGGCCAGTCCTGACTCGCCATGCCCCGTTGGTACCCGCTGACCGCAAATGGCGTGCAGATAATCGCGGCGAGGCCCGCGACAATGCTCGTGCCAAACGCCATCCACATGTACTTGACCGCCCGTTTGTAATCGCGGCCCAGCAGGTCGAGACTGATGCGATATTCAGGCAAGCGGGCAAGCCAATCGAGATGTACGCCGGTCAGCCAGAGTTTGCGGTCGGCCAGTCGCGCCACCGAGAGGATGCCGGAAGTGCGCGACATCAGCAGCATGAAACCCGTGATGATGCCGATGATTCCCACCAGGCAGCCCAGCAGCGGAATGACGGCCAGGTCGCTGCCGGCGAACGAGAGGATCATGGTCAAAGTGAAGAGGACAATCGTCAGCCCGATGCTGCTGAGGGCCAGAATCAGGCCGAAGTTGGACTTGAGCTTGGCTTGCAACTCGGGTGCGAGCGGCACACCCAGCGGCGCGTAGACTTTGTTTCCCTTGTTGTTTTCTTTGATCCTCAGCAGTTGACCCGTCGAGGCGATCACCAATCCACGGACGAGGTCGAGTTCGTCGGGCAACACGTTTTGCGTTCGTACCTCGACGAGCGAATGCGGCCCGCTGATTGGCAGGTCAGTCTTCAGGCAACGATTGGGAAATTGATGCGCGCCAATCTCCAGCACCAGCAACTTGCCATCCCGCCAGAGGCCAATGGCATCCGCGGTGAAGTCGTCGGCCAGTTGAGCGTCGTAAATAGCGGGGGACATCAACTTTACCTCAATCAACCGCCGTACGTCGCAGGAAACCGGGAGGGCGAGGCTCCTGCCGAGCCGAGCCGGGAGACCGGCGCGGCTCGGCTCCCAAAAACGCATCAGCCCTCCCAAAAACGCATCAGCCCTCCCAATAACGCGTTAGCCCTCCCAATAACGCGTTAGCGCTCCGACGCAGGAATATGAATCGCCGCAAATGAGGTCAGACCAAAACCATTGGGCTTCATCTTCGCGGGGCGGATGGCATCGCCGGGATGGCCGTTGAAATTGACATATAGCGTGCTGCCGTCGGCGCTGATCTTGATTCCGTAGGTGCCGCCAGGAACATATTCTAATTCCCGATCGAGCGTGGGTGCCAGAAACGCCAGGACCTTCAGCTTGCGCGTGGCGATTTCGAATTGCAGCACCGGCGTGCCATCGAGCCAGGCTTTGCCGTGAGCGCCGGGCAGGTAATAGACGAACCTCTCGTCGGGCGAAAGATCGCAGACGGCCACGTACGAGCCAGCGAGCCAATCGGGGCCGAGCATTTCAAGCTCGTCTTTTTTGGTGTCATATCGAAAGAGCTGGTTGTTCTTATGCGTGATGCCAAAGATTTGATGATCCTTGGTCTCGCGCGTGGTGCAGCGCATGCCGGGCGAACCTTTGAAGACGCTATTGGTCTTGCGAATCTGCTGATCGGCCAGGCTCAGCTTCATCAGCGGAGCATCTTCGCCATTCAGTTCACCGTTGAAGAGAATCGAGCCATCGCCGGCCAGCGCGAAGTTGCGGTTGAAGCCGACGCTCTTATCGGCCCCTTGATAGAAGGGCTTGCCTGTTTTGAGATCGAGACACCAGAGCGCGTTCCCCTCGCCCGATTCGAGATTGCACCACCAAACGTTTCGCTGGGCATCGAGAATCGAGGTGGCCGTGCAGCGCCGCGGCGGCAGGCTGGTGAAGACGCTCACCTTGCCGGTGAGCGGGTCATAACGATATAGCTGTCCGCCGGGGAGACCTTCGTGAAAGCCGTGCGTGGGAAGTTTCGCGCGGTTGCCGTCGTTGAGCGTGCAACTGAAATAGATGCCGCCATCGGGGCCTTCATCCACCTTGGCATGAACTTTCGACCAGGCCGGCTGACCCTCCTTGGGCGGAATCACCTGGTTCATATCGACGATCTGCTTGAGCACTGCCGTCTTGGGATCCCAGCGATAAATGAAACAGCGGGCATCGCCGCCGACGTCGTTGCCATGATCGCCGATCGCGCAATAAACGCTGCCATCTTTCGCGATGCCAATGTCCCCCCACGATGACCAGAGCCGGCGCGTCGCGGCTTCGCTTCCCAACTGATCGTGCAAGGCAATCTGCACGCGGGGCGGCGTCTTGGCGACGATGAACTTGGTTGATCCTGCTTTCGTCACTAACTCGGCGACATTATCGGGGACTTCGAGAAGAGATTTGCTCTCGACAACCGCGGTCCCTTTCGTGGCGTTCTTCAGCGGCGGCGGCCAAGGCGTGGCTTCTTGCGCGATAAGGTGATTCGCGAGACTGGCGAGCGCTACGATTAACCCGACGAAAATGCGGAGGCGAGCGAGAGAGGAGGGCATCGGCTAAAATCCTGCGAGCGGGATGGTGAGGAACTCATCGCAATTTCAGCCGGAGTCGCGGCCCGATGCAAGTGAATAACCAAACATTTCTGATCACCGGTGGCGCCTCGGGCCTGGGGCAAGCTTGTGCCCGGCGGTTGGCGCAGCAGGGTGGCAACGTCGTCATCGCTGATCTGAACGCCGAGGCGGGCAATGCCTTGGTGGACGAACTCGGCAGCGAGCGGGCCTTGTTTCAATCCACGGATGTTACCTCTGCTCATAGTGCCCAAGCCGCAGTTGAGATTGCCGTGCAGAAATTCGGCGGCTTGCAAGGGCTGGTCAACTGCGCCGGCATCCTAGGCGCGAGTCGCGTGCTGACGAAGGAAGGGCCCCACGATCTGGAACTTTTCCGCCGGGTGATTGAAGTGAATTTGATCGGCACGTTCAACATGATCCGGCTCGCCGCCGCCGCGATGAGCCAAGGTGAACCGAACAGCGAAGGCGAACGCGGCGTGATCGTTTGCACGGCTTCGGTTTCGGCCCTCGAAGGCCAGATCGGCCAGGCAGCTTACTCGGCGTCGAAGGGTGGCGTCGCCGCGATGACCCTGCCCATCGCCCGCGAGTTCGGCAAGTTTGGCATCCGTATTGTTTCGATTGCTCCCGGCGTTTTCGAAACCGCCATGATGCAGGCAGCCCCGGCGGTAGTCCGTGATTCACTCGCTGCGCAAATCCCTTTCCCCTCGCGCTTCGGCCGCCCCGAAGAGTTCGCGCAGTTGGTCCAGCAGATTGTGGAGAACCCTTACTTCAACGGCTGTTTGCTGCGGCTGGATGGTGCGATTCGGATGGGGGCGAAGTGAGGTGGAAAGAAGTGCGGATTGCGGTGTTCGGGATGCGGCGTAACGGTGACGAAACCACGAGTTGAAAAACTCCTCCCATTTTTCAACGCTGCCTAGCGCCGTTCTCGGGTTTCCGAGCGAAAGGCGATGAATAACTCGGGTCATTGTTCACCAAAGAGGATGAAATCAGGTCTCTATTTTCGCAGAGGAAAACCCTTCGGTGGCGCGGGCAGCGCGCGAACGATCCCGGAACCTGAACCATTTTCCGCTTAGGCCGCAAAGCTTGCCAGCGTTCTGCAAGCGGCAACTTCTGGGCGGGCATGATTGGCGGGCGGCTGCGGGTTCGATGATGGGGAGGCAGTGGCCGGTTGCGGTTCACTCCCTGGAGCTTGCCCGCTGATGATTGGTTCCGAATCCGCGGAAAATGCGGTGGCCCGGCATTCCCTGCTGGCCGACCTCGACGCCCGCCAGGACGAAGTGCTGGCAGCGCTCGCAGCCCTCAACGACCGGATTGAGGCCGTGCTGAAGCAGGCGATTCCGCAGGATAAATTCGCGGAAGCGGCGGTGGTGGAAGAGGTCGCACCGCTGAGGAAAGCGGCGTAGTTGGACGCGACGCAATTCCTGGGAGGGCGACGCTCCTGCGGAGCCGGGCGCGGCAGATCGAGGTGTTTTTGCAACGCCACGGCTCGGCAGGAGCCTCGCCCTCCCAGTGGTGCGGACCGCGCTGCCTTCCCCTCTGGCTCCTGCGAAACTACCATGCAGGCTTGCCATTTTTGCAGGGGAGGGGGATGTCTGTGCCTGAATTTGAGTCCAGCGATGATCCGTGTATCCGCAGCAGTGAGCTCGCCCAATTGAAGGCGGCTGCGGTGACGGCCGATCCGCAGCCGGTTGATCTGCCGCGGATCGAGCGGGCGGTGCGGGAGATCTTGGCCGCGGTGGGTGAGAATCCCGATCGCGAAGGGTTGCTCGAAACGCCGGCGCGGGTGGCGCGGATGTACGCCGAGATGTTCGCGGGACTGCATCAAGACCCGCGCGAGCACCTGCAGAAATTCTTTACGGAAGAATATGACGAAGTGGTACTGGTCAAAGACATCAGCTTCTGCAGCATGTGCGAACATCACTTGTTGCCGTTCATCGGTCATGCTCATCTGGCGTATGTGCCCAACGGCAAAGTGATTGGCCTGAGCAAACTGGCCCGCGTGGTCGAGGTCGTCGCCCGCCGGCCGCAGGTGCAAGAGCGGATGACGGAAGACATTGCGGGGCTGCTGGTCGATGAACTGGGAGCAAAAGGCGTCGCCGTGGTGGTTGAGGCATCGCACAGTTGCATGACGATCCGCGGCATTCGCAAGCCCGGGAGCATGTGCGTGACATCGGCGATGAAGGGGCTGTTCCGCTCGAACCTTTCGACGCGAGCGGAAGTGATGCAACTCATTTATGGTTCGCGGCGGTGAACTCAATTTGAAGAGACCGCCGCGAATGGAAGGTCGCTCGGCAATTCTTTCTCGCTTACGCGTCGGGCTTCCTAGTTTTGCAGCAGAAACGCCAGCAAGTCGCGAAGTTCTTGTGGCGTGAGCGTCGCGGGCAAACCTTCGGGCATGATCGATTTGTCGCTGGCTTTGCGGTCTTCCACGTCACGGGGGTGGAGCTTGAAGATTTTGCCCTCGGCGTCAGCGTAACGAACCGTGCCATCGACTTCTTCGCCAACGTAGACGCCGGTTTTCACCGTGCCATCATTGGCTTGAATCGTCCAGGTGGTGAACTGCGGCGCAATCTCCCGACTGGGATCGACGATCGACTGCAACAACCGTTCGCGGGTCATCGACTTGGCGATCGTCGACAAGTCAGGCCCCACGCGTCCGCCACGGCCGCGGTATTCGTGACATTTGAAGCAAGTGGCCACCTTGGGATGAAAGAATAGTCGTTCGCCGGCGACGGGATCACCGTCCCCCTCGGTTAATTTTTGCCAGGCCGGCAGATCTTTGGGACCGAGTTTGGTTCGGACTTCAACGTCAGCCAGCAACCGTTTTGCTTCTGCCTGCAAACTCGCGTACTTCTGCTGCTTCGAAAGACCCATCAGCGTATGGCGCTGCTCGGAATCGGTAGGCGACAAAGCCAGCACTGCTTCGCAGCGCAATCGTTCTTCCGCGGTATCGTCATTGACAATCTCACGCAGCCTCGCCAACGCTTCCTCACCACCGCGCAGCCGCAGGGCCCGAACGGCTTCCCGCTGCAGCGTCTTATCGTCATGCTTCGTCAGTTCAATCAGAAACTTCGCCGACACATCGGGATGATTCGGCGAGACCATCCGCAACGCCATGATTTTGGCAGGCACACTCTTCGACGATGAAATCAAGAACTTTGCCGCAAAGTATTCACCCGTGTTCTCGTGCGTGCGGCCAGAGATGCGATCAAGGGCGAGGAGGATCGCCCCGAAATTGCGGGCGTTTTCCGATTCCGTTTCCAAGAGTTTTTCGAGTGCGGGAACTTGGTCGGTCAGCTTCGACTCGGCCGCCCAGCGAATGCCGATGAAGCGCAGGTCGGCGTCGCCGGAGCCGAGCATTACCGTGGCCATCGGCCGAAGCGAGGCCTCGTCCAGTCGTTGAAAAGCGGCGGCCTCCCAAACGGCGCCAAACCGTTGCCCCTTCCAATGCGCCGCCAAATCGTTCGATAGTTTTGGGGTGAAAGTAAACTTCGTTTCAGCGACTGGTTTGGTTCGTTGAAACTGCCGGTATTCATTCCGAGATCGATTCAGGTACGTCGTGGGATCCATCGATTCCACCAATCGGGAAAGGCCCACCTGGACCCACGGATCTCGCAATAGCTTTGGAGCCAAGGGGTCATCACCGACGTTTGGACTGACGACGAGGATTTGTCGCAGCAATTCGGCTGACAATGTTTTATCTTCGAGGTCTGCGGGGAATGCGGATTCAAGTTTTTGGTCGAGTTCTTTGTTCTCTGCTGTTGTGATTCGCTGGCCGGCTGCTTGCTTGGCAATTAGCTCTCCTAACCTCGCTAGATCGGCGAGATGCGTGGGCTGATACCTGGCCATCGTTTCCGTAAGCAGTGCGATGTCCTCGAGTGTGGCGCTGATTTCATAGTCGTTCCACAAAGGCGGTCCGTTTCCTCTTACGGTCGCAGCGAGCCAATGCGAGTTCGCCGCGAAAACCTGCTTGGCAGCAGCAGAGCGAGCTCGCTCGTCCTTCGCCTTGCTCGCGACTTCAACCGCCTGCTCGCGAGTTAATTTCCTCGCCGCCCCCTCCCGCCAGGGTCGATGCGGATGAGCCAGCGCGAGAGCGGGTTCATCTGACAATGGCTGCCGCTTCGGCGGATTCTTCGCTTTCAACCGCCAAATCCGCCCCTTCCCGTGGATGGGGTAGCTCTTATCGACCCAGTCGCTCATGTAGAGCGAACCATCGGGGGCGAGCGCGAGGCCGACGGGGCGGAAGTTTTGGTCGCCGGTGAGGATGGGTTTCATCTCGGCCGAAAATGACGCGCCGCGCGGTTTGAGCGTGTAGCGTTCGAGGCGATGATCGCCCCAACTGGTGACCAGGAGTTCGCCGCGGTATTCGTCAGGCAGATTGTCGGATTCATAGGCCATCACCGCGCAGGGCGCTTCGCCGGTGCCGCAGACCATGGGCAGCGTCGCGGGGAGTTCGCCATTCCAGGCAGTGAAGGGCGAAACGCCCTTGCGGCCGTTGCGAAAGCGAAAGCCATAGTCGCCTCCTTCGACGACGTGAATCAACCGGCAGGGCGGCCGGGAATCGGGATCGTTATCGACGGTGAACAGGCGGCCGAAGGTATCGAACGTCAGATGGAACGGGTTCCAAAAGCCGGTGGCAACCTGCAGCAGTTTCTTGCCGGCCGGATCGCAGCAATAGATGTTGCCCCCTTCGTTGCCCCCTTTCAATTCGCCGCCATCGGTGCCGCGCAGCGTGTAGTCAGCACCCAGATTCTCGCCGAAGCCGAAGTAGATATTGCCGCGAAAATCCTGAGCAAAACCGGAGAGACCGTTGTGCGGGTAATCGCCTTTGGTTTCGAGCTTGATGAGATCCGTCCGCTCTTCCGCCTTGCCATCGCCGTCTCTATCGCGCAGCCGAAAGACCTCGTTCCGCGTGGCCACCAGCAGCGAGCCATCGAGATCGAAGGCAATGCTCATGGTGTTCTTGAGGCCCGTGAAGAACTCCTCGATCTTATCCGCCCGGCCATCGCCATCGGTATCGTGCATCCGCAAGATGCGATCGAGCTCCGCCCGCTGATAGTCCTTGGGCCGGAAGTGCGTGTTGTTTTCGACGACATAAACCACGCCCTTGTCGTCCACCGCAATGCCCGTCGGCGTCGTCACCTGCGGATCGATGGCGAAGAGGGTGATCTGCAGCCGGTCGTCGTGAACCTTGGGTGCAGGGGGATCGGCAGCGAGATTTGAAAGAAGCAGCAAGAAGCAGAGTGGATTCATAGGAAGCAACCGGAGAAGGCGGCGTGAAGATTGCGAAACCCGCAACGACGACATTGTAGGGGAATCGGAATGCCGAAGGCCAGCCGCGCGGGACTGACTTTTGCGTTAAGGCGGCCAAGGCGCAGCGAGACCGAGAACTCCCATCAGATGAGATCTCACTGCCACATCGGTGCAATGAGCCAACCTGCGCACAAAGGTGGGGAGCCGACTTGAGAAGTGGTTGTGAATGATGGGTCGCGGGTTCACTCCATGCGCGATTTCGTGTCGGTGGGTCATCGCGGCGGTCAATCTTTGCGCGGCTTGCGTTGCGGAGCAGTTCTGCCAGAACCAGGCGGAGGTGACATTCGGCAGCCCCAGGCAGTTGCGGAATAATTGCTCGACATGGGGCGGATTGGGAGTGTTGAATCTCCCCAGCAACTGTGTGGCATGAGCATTCAGCGCGGGCCACGCTGAACCGGGGATGACAACATTGGGACGTAACGCCTGAATGGCTTCGCGGACGAGTTCCTCGACATAAGATTCCCAAGCGGAAATGCTCATGACGACGATGGCGCGATTCAGCGACGCCAGTCCGAATTGGCGGCCCGCCGCGCCCGAACTCAACGACTTGTGTGCCTTGCTGAGTTCATCGGCATCCAACAGGAGCTGTTCCAAATGAATCAAATAGGCTTGGGAGGGCAATGCCGAGTTCCTTCAGCAACGGACGATTCGGCAAAAAGTGGTCACGTGCTAGGCCGGGAGTGGCACATTCCCGAGGTGGTCTACGTCGACGCCGAATTTGTTTAGCGCCTGAAGTCCCTCGCTCAGATCCTCGTCGACGAGGGATTGCCCCAAAACTTGCCTGTCGGAGGAATCGGACTTGGGAAACCGGCGTTGGATCTCCGCGAATCGTGTCGATAATTCCTCTACGCCAAAGTCGCCTCGGCCCAAGTGCATGATGAGCTCTAGCCGGCAAAAATCGTCCTCCGAAAGATGCTCCAACAGTTGGAACAGCTGGACCGACTCGGCCGGAGGAGGTCCTGAATCTTCTCCCGGGCTAATCAGGGGATACTTTGCATGCCGCTTGGGCAATTCAGCGTCCCAATACTCTCGAATTGCCGTGGCTAGTCGAATCACTTCAGCGATGGTTTGGGAAAACTTCATAGCTCATTCGATCCTCTCGGAATTGTCTCTGAGGGGTTACTAAGCTCAATCATATTCAAGCGGTATTGCCATGGGGAAGGCTTTTGGCCGTTAACTGTGCCAGAACGGCGAAAAGAAAATTCGGGGACTAGGATTCGAACCTAGACAAGCAGAACCAAAATCTGCTGTGCTACCATTACACCATCCCCGAATGCGTTGCACATTAGCCGCAACGCCTGCCGAGCCAACATTTTAGCCATCGCCCTGATTTCGACAACAGGACTTGGCCGCAATTCTCGGGGGGCTAGCGTCGAACCTGTGCCACTGGCTCCGCCAGTGTTGGATTGCCGCGAAGGGTCGCCGCTCAGCACTGGCGGAGCCAGTGGCACAAAACTACGTCAATCCTTGGCTATTTTGCTCACCACATTGAACGACAATTGCTCCAGCTCAATCGCCAGATCAACGCCGACGGTGTGAATGTGCTTGGGCAGCACTAGCGTGACGGGGGCGAAGTTCAGAATGCCTTCGATGCCCGCCGACACCAACGCATCGGCCACCCGCTGGGCGACGGCAGCGGGCACGGCAATGATCGCCAGGCGAATGTTCTTTTCGCGAACCACGCGGCCGATTTCGTCCAGGTGATAAACCTGCAGCCCTTCGATGTTGTTGCCGATCTTGGCGGCGTCGGTATCGAAACCGGCGACGATTTCAAATCCCTGCTGATGAAATCCGCGATAGCCGATGAGCGCCCGGCCCAAGTTGCCCATGCCGACGATGCCCAGCGACCACGATTGATTCGTCCCCAGGATTTTCTTGATCGCCGCGATCAACTCCGCACAGCGATAGCCGATGCCCGGGTAGCCAAACTGGCCGAAATAGGCCAGATCCTTGCGGACTTGAGCATCGGTAAAGCCCAGTAGTTTGCCGAGCTGGGTGGAGCTGGTGGTTTCGTAGCCATCGCGAACCAGAT
>JAYTUF010000162.1:0-2612 GCA_043744755.1 Anatilimnocola sp. | reverse complement strand
GCCGTTGATCTCCCAACCATCGCTCACGGTTTGAAACAAATCGCCGCGGCCATCTTTATCATCATCCTTAATCCGCGTTACTTCGCAGCGCTGCGTCGCATACAGCCAGCCATCCCGCCAGGAAAGCCCCAGCACTTCATGCAAGCCGCCGGCATACTTGCTGAAAGCGGCCTGTTCAGGATCATTGGTCAGCGGTTGATCGAGCAGGAATATATCGCCCCGCCGCGTGGAAATGGCGAGCTTGCCATCCGGCATCCATTCCAGCCCACCCGCTTCGAGACTCATATACTCGGGAACGGGAAAGCGGACGATTTTATAGAAGTCCTCTTCCTTATCCTTAGCCGTTTGGGCGGAGGAAGTGACGGACAAAAACGTGAGAGCCAGCAGACTTATCAGGCTAGAAACAAATGTTTTGAGGGACATCATCGATATTCCGAGTTTGACTCATTGTGTGTTCAATCGCACCATAGCACCCACTGCCAAAGTCACCAATCGTATTCCAGCACAAGCTTTGCTTGCCGGTCTGAGAATGCAATCGGCACGAGCAACTCGGTCTTGCCATTGCTCTGTCGCACGACGGCCTTCTGGCCCGATTTGATTCTCAGCGTCAATGCGTCATTGATTTTGTAGCCGCCCCCGACGGTCTCAATCTTGTCAGCCACTGCCGCCCGGAATTGCAACTCCGCCGGAACATTGCCCCCATCGGCTGCTTTCAATACGAACTTCCGCTGCAAGACAAACGCGCCGGCCTCGCCCCTGGGCGCTGGCTCATCTTCGATTTCCACGCCTTTGTAAGAATACAAAAACGTTGGCATCCGCTTCTCACCGAGACGATAACCGTTGAATTGATAGCCCATTTCTTTGGCTTTCACCTTTGGCCAGGCTTCAACGGAACTTTCCAGCGCCACAAAAGGCGCCCCTTCCGGCAACTTGATGACATTGTCCCCCAGCGGCGGCTCATAACCCACCCCGCGCCCAGTCCAGTGGCGCGAGGCATCGATGAAGCCGTTATGCCAGATCATCGCCAGCCGCATGTCGTTGGCGTCGAAGGCCAGATTAAGCTTTTCGGGATAGCCGACCCCGATCGCTCGCGCGCCGGCCCCTTCAATGAAATTGCGATACATAATGGCTTCATCGAAGGCAATCAATTCAATCGCCCCCGTCACTAATCCGGAAGGCAGGATGGCCTTGTCACCGTCGGACAAGTACGCCCAAATCGACCGAATCTGTTTCGCGGTGCTCCCATCCAGAATCATGGGTAGCTGCGTTTCGCCATTGGGCCAGCCGCCGGGCATACGCGTGCCGGGACGATAAACCTGCGGGTTGATCATATAATGATGAAACCAATCGTCACGCAGACGTTTGGTCATGGTCGTCAGACTCAAAGCCTGAATGCCGGTCGATTTCTTATCAGCAAATGTATGACATTTGATGCACGACATCCCTTGCCCGCCGACTAGCCGCCGACCGACGGCTTTGAACTTCTTGTCGTCATCCGCAAGATCAATCTTGGGGACTGGCTTAATGAGATTGGCATCGACAGTTTCGATGGCGGCGACCAATTCGTCGACATTCTTCAATCCAAAACGAGGCATCCGCGTGAACATATAAGGACGATCCTTGGCCCCTTGCTCCATCACTGTCTTCAGCCATTCGCTTTTCAGCTTGGCGCCGGCACCGGTCAGGGAGGGCGGAATGCGACCTTCGTCTCCCATTTCCGGCATATCGGATTTGAAATGCGGATTGCGGACCTCCTCGACGCCGCCCAATTCTCCGCGCGTGTGGCAGGCAATGCAGTTGAACCGCACCAGGTTCAAATTCACTTGCTGCGAACCACTAAGTTCCGCAGCCGGTTTTTTCGCAGCAGTTAGCGCCGAAGTTAGCGCCGCCCGTTGCCGATCATCCAAGGCATAGCGGGGCGATTTGGGCGACGACTCATTGAGGCAACCACCGCTCCCCTTTAATTCAGCCAAGGTTGCGGCAGCCTGGATTGGCTTAGCAACGATCTGCTTATCGTCTTTTTTCAGTGAGTGACAGGCAGCGCAGCCGAGAGTGGTAAAGAACTCGCGCCCCTTTTCTACCAGGCCCGCTTTGATTTGAAATGGTTCCGCTGCGGGTGTCGTGGATTTGGGCTGAGGTGCGACCACCAGCGAAGCCAGGTCCTGCGGCGGCTTTCCTTTCGCTTCAAAGAGCACTTGCAATTCTTCGCCGCCACTCTGTTCGAAGTATTCGACGACTACGCTATGCAATCCCGCCTTGAGCTTCAGCGGCTTGCGCTTCTGGCTGAAGGCGTGGACGCCATCGTTGTCAATAACCACCTTGTCATCAATGGTGAGCCGCGAACCGTCGTCGGAACCTAACAAGAAGAGAAAATCACCCTCAGCCTCGATTTTTATGCTGCCATCAAACCGCAGCGCGAATTGATCCTTGCGCTTAGCGACATTCACATCAAATCCCTCGGCATCGCCCACGGCTTTGGGCGTTAACTTGCTGAAATCGGGGAGCTTATCGTAGCTTCCTTCATAATAGGAATATTGTAGCCCGGCAGCGATGTCCAAGTCATTCAGCAAGAAGGAGGCAATATCGCGGGCTTCGTTGCCATTCAAATTCAG
>JAYTUF010000161.1:0-10154 GCA_043744755.1 Anatilimnocola sp. | reverse complement strand
ACTCTTGCCCGTCTGAGCGGCAGACGGGCAAGAGTGCCCATCCTACATTCGCAGAGATCGCAGCCCGCGCGACGCTACAATCCCTTCGGGATCGACCGTTTCTGCATCCTCAAAACGGGGAGGGGTGGCGAGAAACTCGGCAGGTTTTTCGCCACGGGTCGGCACCGCACTCGGGTTTGGCTGGGGGGTGATGGCGAAAAACCCGTCGGGTATTTCGCCGCGCGACAAGCTGGGATCATTGAGAGAACGAGTTGTGCGCCTCAAAAGAGGAACTCTGTCCCCGTCATTTGTTAGGCACGGAATTGACGCGAATGCTGCCTGCTGGCATTGCAGGGTATGTGCCAGCGGCAATTCTTGCCATTCGCTCTGGGCGCGGGCGCTGAGTTCTGCGATATGCGTCTCACGTGAAATGGGGTCATTCCTTTGTTCAGCGGTTGCTCCTATGGCGTGGCGACTATTGCATTCGTATGTCCTGGCGGTGAGCTGCGCCGTGTTGCTCGCTGCGAGCGGCGGCTGCCAGTGGATCGAGAAGTACAAGGGGCCTGGCTTCCCAGGTTGGGACGATAGCAGTGCCGGATTTCGAGGCAAGGATCCACAAGCCAAGCCGAGCGGCTTTCTGTTTGATCGTCGGTCGGAACAGATCGAAAAGAGTCTGGGCGGCAGCTTTTAGTGTTGTGTACGGACAAGGACGGGAATGCCACGATGGCTGGTCTACCGATGCCGAATTGGAAATGGACGCCACTGGCGATTTGCACGTTGCTGCCACTATCGCTGGGCTGCGGACTTGCCGCGCAGGGCCGGAATGTCGATGGCGTGCGGATGTTTCAACAGGGTAACTATCAAGTGGCGATGCAGCGGTTTCAAGAGGCTCAGCGGACCGATCCGCAGAATCCTGATAGCTACTACAATCTCGCGGCCACTTATCACAAAGTGGGTTTGCAGAACCGCGATGCGAATTCTTTACAGCAGGCCGAAACGCTCTATAACACTTGCCTGCAATACAATCCCAATCACCTCGACTGCCGGCGGGCACTCGCGGTGCTGCTGACCGAAACGGGCCGCACGCAGCAAGCCTTCACCATGCTGACGCAGTGGGCGACGAGCAGTCCGCAGTCCAGCGACGCCCGCGTGGAACTCGCCCGGCTCAGCGAAGAGGTCGGAAACAATCGCAACGCGGAAACCTATCTGACGGATGCCCTGCGACTCGACATTGGCAACTGGCGGGCCCACGCGGCGCTCGGCCGGCAACGCGAACTCGCGGGCAGGTATCAGGAAGCAATTCAAAACTATCAACGGGCCCAACAGCTCAATCCCTATCAGCCACAGTTAGCGGGCAAGGTGCAAGAACTTTCCAGCCGCGTGGCAACAGGCGCGCTCCCCGCGGGTAATCGATCGGCGAGCAATTCCACCGCGGGAAATGGCTATGGCTGGACGAATCCACCGAGCAGCGCGCCGGCGAACATCATTGCCAATCCGGTTCGTTCACCATTGGGAACCAGTTCCGCCTCGGCGCCGAACCGGGATATTCGGTACTGATTTAGGGCGATGACTCACGGATTTTCTACTTGCTCAAGACTTGACCTTCTTCATCAGTTTGCGGAGGTCGCCGTCGTAGGGATGCATGCGTCCCGCAATCGCATCTTGACAGCCGGCGATAATCGACTCGCGAATAGCGGCCGCTTCTTGCCGCTCCTTCTTTTCGCGGAGAACATCGCGCACGAACTCGCTGGCGGTGGAATAGAGCGTGCCATCGCCGGAATTCTGATCGACATACGCACGGAGTTCGTCCGTCAACGATAGATTCAAAGTGCTGCTCATGAACGGTTCTCGTGAGTTAGGTTTCTGCAACCCCAAGCTAAAGCAGCCGTTGTTTGTTGTCAATATTCGCCAATCAGTTCAACCGCCTTCACCAGAACTCATCCACATTGCGAAAGCCATACAGCGGCATGTGGCGGTAATAGACTTCCAAAATCATGATGGCGAGCGCGGTGTCGCAGAGGCGGCCGCCGGCGACGGTATGATAGTCGGCGGTGTGCCAACTGCCGGCTCCGTGACCGTCTTTCACTTGCATGGCGATCAGGCGATCCCGCAGGCGGCTATTCCAGGCTTCCCACTGCGGGCCGTCGAAGTGGTGCAGGGCCTGAGTGGCGTAGTAGGTGAAGTACAGGTCTTGATCGTCCGGGCCGTGCGCGGCCAGGCGGTCGATGCCGACGCGAAGGCGGTCGTCGGTCCGTTTCCAGCCGTGATACATGCGGCAGAGCAAGCCAACGGCGGACGGCGTGCGCTGATCGCCGCTGGCTTGATAGCCGTAGGTGGCTCCTTGTTCGCCTTGCACGCGGTCGAGGAATTCGTGGGCCAGCACGAGAGTTCTCTCTGGAACCTGCAAGCCCGCAAGCCGACCGCTTTGCAGGGCCATCAGTTGCCAGCCGAGGACCGTGGTGTCGCCTGGTTGTCCGGGAAAATACCGCCAACCGCCGAGCGGATGCTGGACGTTGGCGATGAAGTCGAGCGCCTGCTGTGCGGGAATGCGGAGCTGCGGATCGCCGGAAAGTGCGTAGGCTTCGCACAGCGCTAACGTCGCGAGGCCTTGGGCATACATGGTTCCTTCCTGCAAATCACCGCCGCGCGAACTGGGCACCATGCGCGACAGCAGATAATCCAGTCCTCGCCCAACCACGACTTGATGTTCGCCATCTTGATGAGTCTGACCAGCGCCCAAAAATGCGAGCAGCGCGAGCGCGGTGGCGGCAGTGGTCGAATTGTTGGAACCTGGATGACGGCACTGCCCGGCGCATTTGCCTCCTTGATGATCGAAGTGCCAGCCGCCGTCGTCGCGCTGATGCGCGGTGAGCCAGGCGAGACCGAGTTCCACCGCGCGTTCACTCGCGGGTGAGCCGCCGCGGGCAGCGGCCAAACGATCGCGAGCGGCGGCCGTGCGGCCTTCATAGCCGCCGCCGATTTTGAGTTCGGTCGCTGTCAGTAAGATCTGCGGACTGCGAATGAGGCCGCTGCCATCCAGCGGCACGAGGGCGGGCGGTGCGACGTAGCCGGGGACGGGCGAGAGAATGTTCGGGGCCCTGAGGACCAACGACGGGACCGGGAAGACAGCGGCGGCCAGCGGTAACCCTTCGAGGATTTCTGGAGGCGTGATCGATAGTTCCACAATCTCAGGCTGCTCCTCGTCAATGCTGAAGTGGGCGCTCAGAGGAATGACGATTGTTTCCAGTGGTGCATGGGTGGCAATGCAGAAGCAGGCAGCCAGCGCGGCAATGGCGATGAGATGTCCATACAGTGCCACGTAGGCGCAGCAAACGACGCGGCGGGCCTGCACGCCGAACAACCGGCGATACCAGCGGGCCTGCCAGGATTCTGGCTCGATATGCAGCTTCACCGTCACATCAGTTACCAGCGTTAGAATCGGAATCCGCGCTAGGGACGCAGGGGCTGGAAACTATAGGTTGGGGAATGGTCATTGGTTATTGGTCATTGGTCATTGGTTTTTCGCTAATGACTAATGACCAATGACTGCGCGCACGAAAAAAGTCCTGCGGATTTCTCCGCAGGACTTTGTGTGGATAACAGTGTTGCCTTCGCCGCCTCTTACAGCGGGAAGTCGTCTTCGGCGGCTTGCTTGCCGTAAATGGGCATGTGGCGGTAGTAGACTTCGAGGATCATGCAGGCCATCGAAGTGCAGTACAGGCGACCGCCCCGTTCGGCACCGTGGTCACCTTTCATGTGCCAGCTACCCTTGAGGTGCGCGGCCTTTTCTTGCGAAGCAATCAAAGAGTCGCGCATCTTGACGTTCCACTTGTCCCACATTTCGCCTTCATAGTGACGCATCACTTGGGTGGCGTAGTAGTTGTAGTACATGTTGCCTGGCGACGGGCCGGTCGTGCTGAGGTATTGAACACCCTTTTCAATGCCCGGGTGATCCTTCTTCCAGCCCAAATACATCCGGCAGAGAATGCCGATGGCCGTGGTGGCCTGACCGCGACCTGGATCGGTATAGCCGTAGTAAGCGTAGTCGCTCATCACGGAATCGAGGAACTTGTTGGCTCCCACAATCGTGGCCGGCGGCACTTGCAGATAAGCCATGTGACCGCTCTTGAGGGCCATCAACTGCCAACCCACGACCGAGGTGTCACCGGGAGTACGGACGCCATATCGCCAGCCACCACCGACGGGATCTTGAGCGTAGACAATGTGGTTCAATGACAACTGAGCGGGCATCATCAGCCCCTTGTCGTGCGTCATCGCATAAGCTTCGCAAAGCACGATCGAGGCCATGCCGTGCGAATACATGCTGCCGCCCCCTTGGGCCAGGTCGCCGCATTGCAGTCCCATTTGGGCTTTGATCTTCATTTGCTGAGTGAGGAAGTACAAACCGGCTTCGACGTTCTTCTTGTACTTGCCCGTCTTGTGCGTCTGACCAGCACCGAGGAACGGCAGCAACGCTTGAGCGGTCGCACCCGTGCGGCAGTCCGTTAAGTTGCCGCCATCGCCACAGCGGGCAGCGCAAGGTCCGATGCGATGATCATAGTTCCAGCCACCATCGGGCAACTGATGATTAGCGAACCATTCGAGGGCGGCGGCAACCGCAGCTTCGCTGGCGCTGTTGCCACCAGCTTTGGCAACCATCGCACCACGGGCAGCTTCACCGCGGCCGGCAACACCAGTTCCCGTGAAGGAGCCAATCGTTGCCATCAGGTCATTCTTGGGAGCGGTCTGCTCGCCGAAATCGCTCAGTTCAACAGCGATCGGCGCCGAATCCACATCCATCGCGGGCGAAGGTGTTTCCACCGCTTCGGTCATCTCGGTCGCGACTTGAGCCACCACGTTCGTCTGCTCTGTCGATGTCGTCTGATCAAGATTCAGTTCGACTTTCTCTTCTTCAAATTCTTCTACTTTCTCCTCTTTCGGAGCAGGTGCGGACGAAACGGCAATCGCTTTGCTGTTGTCCGGCGGTGGCGCCACGGTCAGGAGCGCCATGATGGTGAGCAGGATAAAATGCGTCACAAAGCTAACGACCGAACTGGGTGCTGCGTTGTAATACATGAAACTGCCGCCCGGTGCAGCTTCGGCTGCTTCGTCGCCAGCCTCCTCGTCAGGCGGCGGCGCAGCCGGCTGCTGCGGCAACATCGGCCTGGCTTGGGCTACCGGAGTTGCAGCCACGGCACGCGCTCGGGGCTGATTTCCAGGGGCAGGGGAGTTGGGCGAGGAAGTGCTCATACAACAAACTCCGTCAACCGAACCAAAGGATTGCGAGGGGATGTTCGGAAACAATGATGGCGAAGGTAAGCGTGGCAAACTGACGGCAATGCAAGCGAACTTGCCTCCCGGCAGAAAACCGTCGCGGAATCTGCTATTAAGCTATCCGCTTTTCCGGCAAACGCAAGGAAGAAAAACTGACAGAATTGTCACTTTCTGTATCATCGGGTTGCTCGGACCATTCCGTATTCGCAGCCTTGCCACGGAATTATTCCCGTCGGGCACCGAAAAATCGGTTCTTCCCGATTCGATCTGCCAGCTTTTTTGTGAAGATTGGTTGCCAGTTGCTCGCAACTTTTGGGGATGGCAGATAGGCTGGAATGGAACCGTGCTGTTTGGGCAAGGAAGCTCGTCGCCCAACTCATTCTCGCCTGATTTGATCTTTATGCCAGCTCATTCTCGAAATTCCATGCGAAAAGCCATGCCTGCCCGCTCTCTGACGAAGAAGCCTCGCACCATGCAATTGGAAGGGCTGGAAGCCCGCCACGCGTTAACGATTGCCGGGCTGGGTGTCGCCGGGGATTCGTGGTCCGATGAATACGCTGGGGAAACGTACAGCTACTCTCAAAACTGGGTCGAATTGCTCCGGACCCAGCGCGGCGTGGACGTGGGAACCACGCTCTCGACTCCGCCGGCTGATCCTAGCTTCGAACCACGGCGGACCGGAACTTCGTTCAACTGGGCGCGTACCGGCGCGCTGACCATTGACCTGCTCATTCAGGCACAAGATATCGAGATCGCGGACCAGTTCACTGCGGGCGATGTCAGTCATGCCGTGCTGTTAGTCGGTAATACCGATTTTGAACCCGGCAGCGAAGCCTATACGAATATTTATAATGGCACCTGGAGCGCGTCCGAAATCGACAATCACGTCATCTTGACGAGCACCAACATCGAAGCGGCAATCGCGACCTTGGCTTCGGTGCCAACCAAAGCTCTGGTGGCCACCATTCCCGATCCGGGTCTTACGCCGCAAGGCAAGTCCGCCTTTCCCGATGCCACGAAACGGGCGCTGGTGACGAACGTCATCAACATGGTCAACACGCGGATCAAAGAAGCGGCGGCCCGGTATCACACGCCCGTCGTTGATCTGGCGGCGCTCTCCACGATCCTGCTCGGCACCAATACTAGTCCGGCGGCCTCGCGGACCATCGGCGGCCGGGTGTTTGATGTCGCCGGCGGAACGGCCAAGACCAACCTGTTTGTGCAAGGCGGCGTGCTGCCACACGTGGTTTACCAGGCTCATGTGGCGAACGCGATTATCGAAGGCTTGAACTTCGCCTACAACGAGAACCTCTCGAAATTCACCGAGCAGCAGATTGTGATCTTGGCGGGCCAGACCTATGGCGGCACCGACACGTTCCCCATCAACTATCGCAACTTGATCATTGTCCCGCCGGTAACGCTGTTCCTCGACTATGGCCAGACCAGCACGCCCAACGATGACTTCACCGCCCGCCTAAGCGAATTGGCCACGGCGCGGGGCATTCCGCAAATTCAAACCGGCGCGCCGGGCGCGACCACGGAAATGACGACCCTCAAGGCCAACATCATCACCAAGTTGCAGACTGCCTTTGCGGGCACGACTGTCAATTTCACGGCCTCTCGTCCGGGCGACACGCGCTACGAATCGATCAAACTCGGCCGCCTATCAAGCTCGGTGCCCGGACCATTGACCAGCGTGCTGGGCCAAAGCACGTTCGATTGGCTGAACGCGAGCGAAATCAGCACTGGATTTGTCTTTCCCGATCTGATCTCGTTCAATCTCAGTTCGTTGACGCGGGCCGAGCAACTGCGCTATTTGGAAAACATCCTGACATTCTATATCGCGCAGGAAACTGGCCGCGGGATGGGCCTGACTAGCAGCGATGCCTATTCTTACCCGCAAATCACTAGCGCCAATTATGCGAACACCGCTGGCGTGCAATTTCAGGACTTCATGTCCGGCGACACGGCCTTGGGCTTCAGTCTCGGCACCTTCAACGGCACTCCCGCTTTCCGCTTCTCGCCCCTCGGGCTGGCCAAGTTGCAGTTGGGGCATTGGGTAACCAATCCGTCGCTGGTGTCAGTTGCCGAAACGGGCTCTGCTCACGATACGACGGCGACGGCCCAGGTGGTCACGCCGTCCACCACGGCGACCGCCGGCTTCGGCATCGTCAACATCAAAGGGGCATCGATTTCCACAGGCAGCCAGAAGGATCTGTACCGCATCAATGCCGCGGTTGGCGATTTGATCACAGCTCAGACGTTTGCCACCGGCGTTTATCCCGGTGCTGTCGATACCGTGGTGAAGTTGTTCGCATCGGACGGCACGACGCTGCTGATTCAGAGCGACGACACGCTGCTGGGGAACAACAGCATTGGCCAGACCGGCACCACGAACGTGGACAGCGATTCGCTGATCATGAACTTCGTCGCGCCCACCGCTGGCAGCTACTTCATCGAAGTCACCGCCAAGTCGAGCGCGACCGGCAATTATGACCTGCTGGTCGGATCCAAGGGATCGAGCAACTTCCCTTGGCAGAACCCCGCGAATCCACTCAACGTGAACAACAGCACAGGCACGCCGCTGATTACGGCCTTCGATGCCCTGCTCATTATCAACGAATTGAATCTGCCCTTGATCATGAATCCAGTTACCTTTGTGTTGCCGGTTCCCGCGGGCAGCATCGCCCCGCCTCCCTATTTGGACGTCAATGCGGACAACAAATGCACGGCCTTCGACGCACTCCAGGTAATCAACTTTCTCAACTTGAATCCCATTGGCGGCCCTGAGTTCGTGCCAATGTCGGGGGGCGAAGCGATTGAAGACGGCGCTGCTAAAAGCAGCAGCCCAATCATCCCGGGAGCGAGTGGGAGCACCAGCTCATCACAATCGCGCAGCCTGTTAAGCCGAAATGCCAACAGCCCGCGATATTACACAGCCGCGGAATACTCGCCTGAATTGCTGCTGCTGAATACGCTGCTCAGTTCCTCGCACGATTCGTCCACGGACGACTGTGCCGCGCATGAAGGGGAAGAAGCGAATGATCTGGCGCTGCAAGAACTGCTGGCCGATGCGCCCTGACGCTAGCTGCGTTTCCGCCTTCCCTTGTGGCCAGCGGAAATTGACTTGCCGCGACGTTTGCAAACCAGCACGGTGCGGTCGTCATCAGTTCCATCCGAACCGGCGCGGTCGAGCAATCGGCGCAGCCAACCCGCCAGCGACTCCGCGGGTTCACACAAATGGCGTCGTAGCGTAGCCGCCATCACCGCTTCGCCAATTCGCAAGCCCGCTTGATCGGTGGCCGAGCGCACGCCAGCGCTGAGCAGCACCAGGCACTCGCCCGGTTCGAGCGCGAGAGTCATGGTCTTGAGCGGCGGTTCGACGCCGGTTCCCAGCGGCGCGCCATCCGCAGCAAAGATTTCGCGGCCCTCGTTGCGAATGACAAGCGCAGCCACGCTTCCCGCCAGTGCTAGTTCCAACTCGCCCGATTCCGGATTGACGATGGCGTAGCCGAACGAAGCGAATTGATCGCCGGCCGAACCTTGCCAAAGCGTGTCGTTCAGCCTCGTGAGCAACTGCGGCGCGCTGTGTCGGTAGCCCGCATGAGCTCGCACAGCCGCTTGCACGGCCGCTGCGTTCAAACCGGCTTGGAGCGGCGCACCCTGTGCATCGCCGACGGCCAATGCCAAACGGCCATCGGGCAGCACCGTCCAATCGTGGAAGTCACCGCCCACGCCTTTGGCCTGGTGCGTCCAGCCGGAGACTTCAAATTCCGGGAGCAGCGGCACCACGCTCGGCAGCCGATCTTGCTGCCATCGCGCGGCCACTTCCAGTTGCCGATCGTTCTGTTTGGCTGATGCACCGGCCGTCAGCAGCATTTCGCGTTCGAGATCGGCGGCCAGGCGACCGGCGATAATCTCGGCCAGGTTCGTTTGCGAAGCGCTGAACTCCCGCTCCGTCCGGCTGAAGAGCCAGAGCGTGCCCAGCGGCGACGAAGAGGTCGAAACCGGCACGCAAACCGCGGCGGCGAAGTCTTCTTCGGGACAACGCCAATGGGGAAGTAGCGACGTGTCTTCCAGCACCACCGCATGACCGACCAGGGCTTCTAAGTCAGCAACCGCGCCACGCAAGGGACGAGCCGGTTCCAGCAACTTCGCCTGCGGCAAGCCCCACAGCGCCCGCAGCTTGAGCGACGAGGTTGTCTCGTCCAGCAGATAGAGCGCCGCCGCTTCGCAGTGAATCGCTTCGGCCCCGCCTTGCAGCACGCATTGCAGGCGCTCGGCCAGATGTTGCCGCTCATTCGGACGCATCGCCACCGGCACTCCCGCGGCGAGTTCGGCTTCGCGCTGCCACAAGGCGTAGCGCGTGCGATTCGCTTCGCCGAGTAGGTGCGCAATGGCGAGGGCCAAGGGCCGCGCCGCTTCCAGACCGATGTTGCTCGCCACCGCGGCGCGCTGCTGAGCATCGGTCGCAGGCGGACTCGCGACGAGCGACAAACGACCTGATGAGTCGGGCGTGGCTCCTTCAACCGGTGCGCTCCAGCGCTCGCCACAGTCGTCGATACAGCCGGCATGATATTGAAGTTGCCAGCCCGTTGCGCGAGCGAAGGCTTCGCTCAGCAACTGGAAGGTTGCGTCGCCGGTGGGCAACGGAGCAACGGCGGGCAACTCTTCGATATGAAGCTTGAGAGCGGAGGGATATTGGGGCACGGTGGTGACAACGGAAAAGCGGCCAAGGAACGGGCCGTCCATGCAGACTTAGTCACGATCGCGCCCCCGCGGTATAGCTTACGCAGGCCGTGTAGCTTCCATGATCGCTGCAGATTGCATCGACAAGCCGACGATTAAAACTGCAACTTGATTACCAAACCGGCATAACCGGAAGAGTCGCATCTCAGTCA
>JAYTUF010000160.1:0-10176 GCA_043744755.1 Anatilimnocola sp. | reverse complement strand
TTACAGCCCCGCGATCAATTTTTCCAAGGCGGAAACATCCACAGGCTTCACCAGGTGATGGTCGAAGCCCGCTTCTTGCGAACGGCGTTTGTCTTCGTCCTGACCCCAGCCGGTGAGGGCGATGATGATTGTCTTCGCGCCCCACGATTGTTCGCGGATGCGGCGGCAGGCTTCGTAGCCGTTCAACTTGGGCATGCCGATATCGAGCAGGATCACATCGGGCCGAAACTGCTCCGCGGTCTCCACTGCTTCTAGACCGTCGTTCGCCGTGCGCGTTTCATTGCCCATGAACTTGAGCATCAAACCCAAACTGGTGGCAGAGTCGGCGTTGTCGTCGGCCACCAGTATGCGGCGGCGCGCGACGGGGACTAGAGCGGCGTTCGTTTCCGGCGATGCGGCCTGGGCATTGTCGTCGGGCACGGAGAGCACTGGCAGTCGCACCACGAACTCGCTGCCGTGGTCGGTCCCGTCGCTGCGCGCTTCCACGGTTCCGCCGTGCATCTCAATAAGCCGCCTGACCAGCGTGAGGCCAATCCCTAACCCGCCTTGGGACCGCTCCAGCGTGCGATCGACCTGCATGAACATCTCGAAAATCTTCGGCAACATCGCGGCGGGAATGCCCATGCCGGTGTCGCGCACGGAGATGACGATCTCGGCGCTTTCGCGTTCGGCCGTCAGCCAAATGTGACCGCCGCGGTCGGTATATTTCGCGGCGTTGTTCAGCAAGTTTGATAAAACCTGAGCCAGGCGGGTCAAGTCTGCGTCGATCCAAATGGGCGCAGGCGGCGTGGTCACCGTCAACTGATGACCATTGGCGTCGATTAAAGGCCGGCTGGTTTCCACCGCGCTGTTAATCACGGCGGCCAATTCAACTCGCTCTTTTCTCAATTCCAATTTGTTGCGCGTGATGCGACTGACATCGAGCAGATCGTCAACCAGCCTGACCATTTGTGCAATTTGGCGTTCCATCATCGCGCGGGTAGGTTCGAGATCACTATCGACGCCCCCCGCGATCTTCAGCACTTGCAGGCCATTGCTGATGGGTGCGAGTGGATTGCGGAGTTCATGCGCGAGTGTTGCCAAAAACTCATCCTTGCGGCGATCTGCTTCCGAAAGATTGGCGGCCAACTGGCGCAGTTCATTCGCCATTTGGCGCTGCTCGGTGATATCGGTATTCGTGCCGAACCAGCGGACGACCTGCCCCGCGCGGTCCTTGATGGGTTCCACTCGCGTGAGGAACTGGCGGAGTTCGCCATCGGCTTTGCGGAGCGGAAAGACCATGTCGAACGGCTGACCGGTGGCGATGGATCCGCGCCAGCGAGCTAACACGCTCGGCAACACTTCAGGATCGTGAACGGACTGCCAACCCCAGCCCGCCATTTGTTCCAGCGTGGTGCCCGTGTAATCGTACCAGCGGCGGTTGTACCAAAAGATGTGCCCGTCGGGATTCGCCATCCATGCCAGTTGCGGAATCGATTCAGCCAACGTGCGAAACTGCCGTTCTTGCTCGCGGAGTTGCTCGGCGACCCGCCGGGCTTCGGTAATATCACGCAGGTAGGCGGTGAAGAGCGGCGGACCTTCGACGGGAATGCGCGTGACGGTCAGCTCCAAGGGGAATTCGCTGCCATCGGAGCGGAGGGCGGAGAGCTCCAGTCGCTGATTAAGCACCGGTCCCACGCCGGTCGCCAGATAACACGCGAAGCCCTGATGATGGGCCTCGCGATAAGCGGGTGGAATGATCAATTCCGCCATCGGTTGTCCCAGCACGTTGGCTTTTTCGTAACCAAAGATCCGCTCCGCCGCTGGGTTGAACTCGACGATCTCGCCCCGGTGGTTGATGCTGACGATTGCGTCGAGCGAGGTTTCGAGAATGGCTGTCTTGCGGGCTTCGTTTTCTCGCAGCTCACGTTCGGCTTTCCGCCGCTCGGTCACATCACGGAAGACTAGCACCACGCCTGCGATCTCGCCGCGGAGGCGGATCGGTGAGCCGCTGTCTTCAATGGGCCGCCGCGTGCCATCCTTGGCGATCAAAACCGTATGGTTCGCCAAACCGACGATCACACCCTCGCGCAGCACTCGATCGACCGGGCTTTCGACCAACTGCCCGCTGAATTCATTGACAATGTGGAACACTTCATTTACCGGCTGACCCACGGCGTCCTCCGTGGACCAGCCGGTAAGCGCTGCGGCCACGTCATTCTGAAATGTCACCAGCCCCTGACCATCGGCGGTGAGCACGGCATCGCCAATGCTGGCGAGCGCCACGCGCAGTTGCTCGCGCTCTTCCTGCAGATGCGTCGTCGCCAGCTTCAGTTCACTCGTCCGTTGCTCCACGCGCAACTCCAACTCTGCGTTGAGCCGTTGGAGCTCGTTCTCGGCTTGCTCACGAGCGGTCATCTCGCGCTCGAGTTCCGCCGGGCTACGCATCGCCAGCACCTTGGGAACAAGGGGCACGAGGGCGATCACCGTAGCCCACGAGACAATCGCCGTCGCTAATTTGATGACTCCCGCCAGACGATAGGCGGGCCACCAGAAAATGATGGCTTCCATCAAGTGCGTTGTGCCGCACAGGAGGATGAACGCCCCGAACAATAAAAAGGTAAACCGAAACGGCAAGTCCCGGCGGCGCAGCAAAAAGGAGATTAAGACGCACGGAATGGCGACGTAGGCCGACCACACGCCCAGGTCCGAGAGAATGTGCAACCAGCCGTGCCCCGCCGTCCAGTGGCCACACGACCAACGGGCCGAAAAGTCGGTGGTATCGAGCAGCCGAGAAAAGAACTCAATCATCTTGCCCTGGCTAGAGGAGGAATCGCGATCGGATTGCCGGCAGGCATCTTTCCAATTCGGCCATCTTAACGAACGTCAAGGTGATCCGGTAGCGCGGGGCCAACAGCCAGCAACGCCAGCACAAGAAACGAAAACGCCCCGCGAAAGACAAGGTCTCGCGGGGCGTCGATGTTGATTGAATGAATCGATCTTCAAGCGTGCTTCTTACCACATGTATTCCAGGCTGGCCGTGATGCCGTGATAGAACACGGTCCCGTCTCTGTCGGAGAGTGGTTGGCGGGCGGCGACCGGTCCGGGATTGAAGAAGTTCGGCGCTTGAGGATTGAAGTTCTCCGCTGCGAGTGATACGCCGTTCACATAAAGAACCTGATAGCCAACCTTAAGCGTCCAGTTGTAGTTCAAGCGATAGGTGACGTATGCGGCGAGGTCACCCAGGAAGGCCACATCACCCACGACTGTTCCATCCGTAAACGTCACCGGGTTGCCGTTGCCGGTCACGCTAATCGTAGTATCGACATTTGAGTGATTCCCCAGCACCGCGAACTTCCCTTCACCGCCGATCCGCAACCCGGGCAGCAAGCAAATCCACAAGTCGCCGCCGATTTGCAGGCCCGATAGCGAGTTGTTCGTATTCACGTTCGTGCGGGTGAAAATGTCGGGATCGGCCGGCAGGGCGCCATCGACCCGCGTGACGTAGTTGAAGTCTTCATCCAACTGAAAATAGCGGAAGCCAAACAGCCACGAGCCTTGATACCGGCAATTGGGCGACTGCCAACGCTGCCGGAAGTTGATCTCGTAGTTATTGAACGTCGAGTAATAGTTGATCGTAGCCAGATTGGCGGCATCGGTTTCCGCAAAGCCATTGAGCGGCGTCTGGCCGAAGTTGCTGTACGGCGAAAACAACAGACTGTTCGCGTCGGCCACTTGGGCGGTCTCCGACCAACCGAATAGACCGAAATAAGTGAACTCCAAGTTGCTCCCCGGACCCCACTGCATCATGGCCGAGAATTTGAAGCTGGTCGCTTCTTGAAAATCGAGATCATCGCTGCTGAGCACGATCGGTCCGCCGACGCCTTGCGAGGCAAAGTCTACATTGCGGCCCGAGTCGTTCCGCTTGAGCGACATCACGCCGAAGTCGAAGTCGTACCAACGGGGCGCAGCGCAACCGCCGTCAGGATAGGGGCCGATGATGCCCAGAATGTCTCCCAGCAGACCATGCCGGCCGGGTCCACCGCCGCCCATGCCGTCGGGTGGGCAGCCTTGCATGTCGCCGCCTCCCATCATGCCAGGGCCGCCGCCCATGCCCGGCCCACCGGGGCCCATCATTCCGGCGCCGCCCATGGCGTCGGGGTCATACGACACAGGCCCGCCGCTCATCATTCCTTGGCCGCCTCCCATCATGCCGGGCCCACCGGGGCCCATCATGCCAGGCGGACCTTGGGCTTGCAGGCCTTGTTCGCTCAGCAACAAGGTGACAATCGACAGCACGGGCAACATCCACGCCCAGCGACAGTTCATCGGCGAGTCTCCGCGGCTCATAGGATCTTCCTAGTGCCTGACCACTGCCGGGCTGCCAACTTGCCAGCCCGCGTCGTCGAGTATGTTTGCTTTCATCAAGTCGCCAGGAGCGTGCGGAAGTCGGCAAGGCTTGCCAGAGTTCCGCGCAATCGGGGCTTGAAAACTCCTATCGGCCCATCACAACGGGTAAAATCAGAACTTCCGCTACAACCGACAATTTTCACGGAAGTAGCAACCTCCACTTAGTTTGCCAATTCAACCAAGTCTCGGCTGTCCGCTAACTCGCCCCCGCTAGCACCGATTGAGATTCCAGCCCCCGACCTCCATAATGCAGCCAGACTCCGTCCCCTCAACTTCAACAGGTCAACCAATGACAAGCCTCTCCCGTCGCCGCTTCCTTGCCATCTCTGCCGCCACCGCAGCCGGCGCCACCTGGTTCGATGTTCCGCAAGTGCTCGCCAAAGCCAACTTGCTGGCAGATGATCCCTGGGGCGGTTTTCCGCTCGGAGCGCAGAGTTACTCGCTGCGGAATTTTGAGGTCGTCGATGCGGTTCGCCATCTGCAAGGGATGGGGCTGCACTATGCCGAGTTCTTCAATAAGCATCTCGATGCCAAAGCCAGCGACGACAAGATCGCCGAGACGCAAAAGCTGCTCAAGGATGCCGACATCAAGCTGGCAGGCCACGGCGTGCATGGCTTTGGTAAGGATCACGAAGCCAACCGCAAGCTGTTTGAGTTCGCCAAGAAGATCGGCGTCCGCGTGATCACCGCCAACCCCACGGCCGATGCGTTCGACAGCCTCGACAAGCTTGTCGCCGAATTTGACATCCGCATCGCCATTCACAACCACGGCCCGGGCGCTCTATTCGACAAGCTTGAAAGCGTGAAGAAGGCTGTCGAAGGTCGTCACAAGAACATCGGTTCCTGCGTCGATTGCGGCCACTTCATCCGCAGCGGCGAAGACCCGGTCAAGTGCGTGCTGGAACTGGGCGACCGCGTATTCGGCGCGCATATCAAGGACGAGAAGGAAGCCAACACCGCCAAGTCGAGCAACGTCATCATTGGCAAGGGCCATCTGGATGTCGTGGGCCTGTTCAAGGCCCTTCGCAAAATCAAATTCCCCGCCGATGGTTCGCTGGCCCTCGAATACGAAGCCAATCCAGCCGACCCCATCAGCGAGATGAAGGCCTGCCTGGAAGTGGCCAAGGAAGCCATCGCCAAATCGGCAGCGTAGAAATTTTGTCCCAACTAGTAGGCTTGACCCTTGAAAGGCCTTGACTTTGAGTCAAGTTTCTCAGGCGGCGATTTCGGCGAGTTGGAGCCAGTCATTGAGGGCCTTGTCCAAGTTGTCGAAGCTGGGGCGCAGTTCGTCGTCGATGGCGTCGGGTACGATGCGGGACATGCCGGGGCGAAAGATGCGATTGTAGGTGCGGGTGTAGAACATCGCCGTCCGCAGGCCCGCGGAGCTCACGCGATAACGGTGCGTGCCGGGGAGCCGTTCGATCAGGCCATGCAGTCGCAGCCGCCGCAAGTTGTAGGTCATCCGGCCCGCAGTCATGGAATTCGGTGGTTCACCGAGCAAGAGAGCCAGTCGCTCTCGCAAGTCTTTGTTGGCGAAACCGCGGGGCAACAGACAGAACAACAGCAGCGCCTGGAACAACGCCTGAGCTTGCGGGTCACCGAAGTGCAAGGCCGAGGCGCGTTGGCCTTGCACTTCCACCGGACGGCTGACCTGACGGAACGCGTCTTCGCCCAGCGTGCAATCGTGGCTGATTCGTTGGACGTCCAGAAGACGTCGATTGGCTTGAAAGCCGACCTTCCGCAAGGCGGAGAGGTTAGGCAGCAACTTGCCGATGCCGAAGTCGCGAGTGTCGTTGATGGTGGTTTCCGTGCGCAGCGCGCGGCCTTCCTTGTGGTACTGCTTGATCCGCGAGCGCTTGTAATCAACGTGCAACGAAGGAGTGACTCCTTCCGTCAGCACGCGCGTGCGAAACCGGCCTGGAGTGCGCTTGGTCACGCGGCGGTCGCCCGGCCGAAAAGCGCGAAGTTCCGGCACCGCTGGTTGCCTTGCAAGAAATCCAGCTCTCGGTGCGACACTGGTCGGCCAACCACGAAGTCTGGTTTGTGGCGAAGAAAGCTGCCCTGCGGAGTGTGGCCAATCAGCGTACCGAACCTTTCCAATCCGAACTTGCCCTGGCCATCGAAGCACTGCAACGGATGCAGGAGGATTTGCAGCAGGAACTGAAACTCCTGGCTAAGCTCGTGAAGAATTGAACAGGGTAGCACACAGGAAAGATGTTCCAGCTCTCATTGCAATCCCCGCGGAAACATGGATGGCTATTCGACCGACTTCACCTTAGCCTCGAAACCTGCGGCGTCATTTCCCAGCCACGAGCCGCCATTATTCAAGATGTCCACGGCCGCAACCGTTTCGACACCACGTGGAAGAATGGCGGACCACCGATCGCGCATCGCGGGTGTTCTGGCTCATGGGCGCGCCGGGCGTTGGCAAGAGCGCCGTCGCCGCCATCTCGCCATTCACGGACGCGAAGTCATCGCCGTCGAGATCTGCAACTGGCAGCAACCGGGCCACAGAAACTCGGAGCAAATCGTCCGCACCCTCGCCTTTCAATTCGCCACCCGGCTGCCCGACTACCGCAAGCTCCTGCTCACCCTGCCGGAAATCGCCGGACTGGACCCGGAAAAACGCCGCCGAACTTTTCGACTATCTCCTCGCCGATCCGCTGCACCACGTCATTGACGGCGGACGCGAGCGCTGTCTCATCGTCATTGACGCGCTCGGCGAAGCCGACGAGGCCGGCGAGGCCGGAAGCAACCCGCTCGTTAGAATGCTCACGGACAATGTGTCGAAGCTAACTCCGGCGATTGAGCGGGCGCTGGAGATCGACGTCCTGGTCGTCGATGCGATTCGGCTGCTGGTGCAGCAGGGACTCGAAGAGCCGACGAAGTGGTTTCGGCTGGACAACCATCCGCATCTGCAGTCGCATTCGATCCCTCCTCCCAACCTGATGTCTTACCGCGAACTGACCTGCGAGCTGATCGTGGGAGGTGCGGTATGAAATCTCTCGAAACCAAGAGCACGGTGCTGCTCAAGCATCACTTGAAATCCCTGCGGTTGCCGTCGTTGCTGGAGGGCTGCGAGAAAACGGCGCAGCGGTGCGCCACGGAGAATGTCGATCACCTCGGCTTCCTGTTGCAACTCTGCGAACTGGAGTTGCTCGACCGCGAGAAGCGTTCCAGTGAGCGGCGGCTTAATTAGCGCGCGATGGCTCAGCAGGATTAACGCTTCGTCTCCATCAGCGGGCCGAGGAACTTGAACAGTTCCTTGGTGGCGGGGTCATCCGGCAGGCCCAGATCCGCGTTGAGCTTGTTGTGGGTCGTCTCTTTGGCACCGAATACCGTCGTTGGGATTTCAGCCTTCTGCAGGACAGCGCCGAGGCGTGTCGCTTGGGCGGTGACATCCGGCTGACCGGATACGTGCAAGATGAGGAATGGGGGAATGCCCTTCCCCTTGGCGACATGCGTGACGGCCGAGAAATCCACATGCTGCTTGGGATCGTTGCCAAACTTGACGCGATGGCCATTCGTTGGCAGCGGCAAGCCATGAACGACCTGTCGAAGTTCCGCGGTCGTGATGATGGCCGGAATGTCATAGGTATCGCCGTCCACCGGCACGCACCCTTTCAGAACATCGAACGGAACGCTTTCGGCTTTCAAGTAGCGATCGTCAATGCAGAGCAATGCGGCCAGTTGTGCGCCGGCGGAATGTCCCATGACGAAAATCCGTTTCGGATCACCGCCATGCTCCGCGATGTGTTTGTGAACCCAGCCCAGCGACTTGGCGACATCTTGAATCAGCACCCTCATCTCCACTTGAGGCAACAAGCGGTAGTTCGTCGAGACAAACACAAAGCCCCGTTCCGCAAACACCCGCGGCTTGATCTGCACATCAGTCTTGTTTCCCGCCTGCCAGCCGCCGCCGTGAATCCAGAAGACGACGGGCAGATTTTTCGCGCCCTCCGGCGCATGGATGTCGAGAATCTGCCGATCCAGGGCGGGATTGGCGTAGGGGATATCGGACTTAAGAGTTTGGGCCTGGGCCGCTGCAGTGAGCAACAGGAAAGCGAGTAACGTTTTCATTGTGAATGACTCCTATTTTTTAAGGCTTGAGAAACTCATCCGGTTTGAGCGCCGCCGGCGTAATGCGGATCTGCCGGATCGCACCCTGAAACCAGTGGACCTTGTTGAACCGCACACCGATCGAGGTTTGACCAGCGGCCAGCGGGATCAGTTTCACGTCGGCCGCGAGCTCTTCTTTGCCGCTCACGTAGTGTCTCATCGTTTTGCCATCCAGCACAATCGCCGCATGATACCAGGGGCCCAGCTCGTGCAGGGATTTCTCGGCAAACAGCGTGTGTTGCCCCTCGCCCGTTTGCAGATAGGTATCGAGGAACCAGCGGCCTTCGGACGGCAGGCGGGTCTCGAAGAGGACTCGGTCTTCGCTCCCCTCGGGCTGAAAATGTAAGAACCGTTGCTCTTTGGGGCCGCCGGCGACGGGGCGAAAGATCACTTCGGCGGTGAACTCCTTGAGTCCCGCAAGCGGATTGGCGGCAATGAATAGGGCATCACCCTTGCCATCAAACTCGATCGCCTTCCCGCCGTCCGCATCAATCACCCGTGGCTTGCCGACCACGGTTACCTTGTGGCCGCCGATGGTTTCCAGATTGTCGAGATTCCAAACCACTGCTTTTTTGATCGGCACCGGCGGATCAGCCGCGAGCAGGAAGCCGCTGAAACAGAACACGACGAAAACGGCACAACCCAGGATTGGCTTAGGCATCGATGGCCTCCGGCAAGTAAATGACTCAATGACGGGCATTAAATTGCGACCTTAGCTTAACCTAGTTCCTCGCCTCAGGACCGCTTACTTCGTGCGCGGCTCCGTTATACTTCAGCAGGTTCCGATTGCCTTCCGCGCGAAAAGTACCGAGGCGTTTGATCATGTTCCGCAGAATTCCCTTCGCCGCCGCCAGCCTGCTCGCGGCGTTCGTCTTCACGAGGTGCGCGATGGCCCAGTGGCAACCGAGCGAGCGTTATCCCGATCCAGCCGTCAGGATTATCGATCCGAGCTTCACCAGGTATCGACTACCACTGGCCAAAGTGGAGAAGATCGCCGCGGGGATGCGCTGGAGCGAAGGCCCCGTCTGGTTCGGTGACGGCCGTTATCTACTCTGGAGCGACATTCCCAACAACCGCATTATGAAGTGGGAGGAAGAAACCGGGGCAGTGAGCATCTTCCGCAAGCCCTCGAACAATTCCAACGGCAATACGCGCGACCGGCAGGGGCGACTCCTGACTTGCGAACACGACGCGCGGCGCGTGACGCGCACGGAATACGATGGCGCCATCACGGTCATCGCCGATAAGTTTGAGGGGAAACTGCTGAACTCCCCGAACGATATCGTGTGTAAGTCGGATGGCTCGATTTGGTTCACCGATCCTCCCTTCGGCATCCTCGGTTTTTACGAAGGCCATGTGGCCGAAGTCGAGCTACCCACCAATGTTTATCGCTGGGATCCGAACTCAAAGAAGCTGACGGTCGTCGCCGGCGATATCAAACGTCCCAACGGCCTGGCGTTTTCTCCCGATGAATCGAAGCTCTATGTTGTCGAAGCGGGCGTCACTCCCCGCGTGATTCGTTCCTATGCAGTCAGCCAAGGCGGCACACAACTGGCAGACGGAGCGACGCTCGTCACCGCCGAGCCGGACGGCACGCCCGATGGCCTGCGCGTGGATGTGGACGGCAACCTGTGGGCCGGTTGGGGAATGGGTAAAGAAGGACTCGAT
>JAYTUF010000159.1:0-10182 GCA_043744755.1 Anatilimnocola sp. | reverse complement strand
CATAGTCGTCGCTAACGAAGGTGAGAAACACGTCCGCGGTCAGGTCTTCCAAATCTTGCGGCGTGATAACCAGGCCGCGCGAGTCGGCCGTATGATTCACGACATGAATTGCCAGACCCAAGAAGCGATCGACGAAAGCCTCCCAGGCGCGCGGTTCATGCTCCAAACAGAGTTGCAGCAGTTGGCGATCTTCATCGGTGAGGGGCACGGGGAGCTTTCCTGCGGCGCCATCCTGAAGGGACGGCCGGCTAGGGACAAGTAGGCGGACCGGCAATGCGTTTCATTTTAAGTCGCGCACTCCGCAGGGGCAAGGGAAACTGTGGAGCTTAACGACAACAATAGTCTAATTCCCCGGCGGCTTCCAAGTTGAGGAATTACGCCCAATTTTGGCCTCCGCGGATGCTCTTTTCAGTCCCTGCAGTCGCCGTGCATTCCTGTCCCTGCCGGACGAAGTCGCGATTCTGCCAGCACTTACGCATGGCGAAGCAACTTCTCGCCAGCACCGACGGGCTGTCTGTCGCGAGCGCCCGAAGGGTCGTACAATGCGCGGAAATGGCGCGCCGCCAATGGCCGCGCCCCAAATTGTTTGACAACTCTGGCAATCGACTGGCCACTGCTTCCGCGGTATTCGCCACCCTCAATAAGGCTCAGTTCTGCGCATGGAAAAAGTTCAAATCATCGGCATCGGCGACGACGGCGTCGAAGGCCTGACTGCCGCTGCCCGGCAGCGGTTGCAACAAGCGGGGCTGATCATCGGCGCGCGACAAACACTGGCCGCCCTCGAAGGACATCCCGCGCAGCAGCTCGATATCGGCGGCGACTGGGAGCAAATCGTGCGGCGGATCGAAGACGCAAAGGGAGTCTCCATCGCAATTCTCGCGAGCGGCGATCCGCTTTTTTATGGCACAGCGCGGTTCCTGTGCGATCGCTTGGGCAAAGACCGTTTTGAAGTGACGCCCCACGTCAGCAGCATGCAGCTCGCCTTCGCTCGCGTGAAAGAAAGTTGGGACGACGCCTATCTCACCAGCCTGGCCACGCAGCCGCTCGATCTGGTCGCGGAGAAGTGTCGCACGGCAACCAAGGTGGGCCTGTTCACGACCGAAGCCTCTCCGCCGGCGGCAGTCGCTCAGGCGTTGCTCGACCGAGGCATCGATTATTTCACTGTCTATGTTTGCGAAAATCTCGGCGCACCGGATGAGTGCGTAACGCAAGGCGAACTCGAAGAAGTGGCGGCGCAGCAGTTCGGTGTGCTGAACGTCATGATCCTCGTTCGCAAGCCGGGCGTGCCCGATCGTCCCGCGAGCATGAAAGGCCGGCGGCTGTTCGGCAATCCCGACGAAGCCTTCCTGCAATCGCAACCCAAGCATGGCCTGCTCACGCCGGCGGAAGTGCGCTCTATCGCACTCGCGGAGCTTGATATCGGCCGGAGCAGCGTTGTCTGGGATGTGGGCGCCGGCAGCGGCAGTGTTTCGATCGAAGCGGCGCAACTCGCCGCGGCGGGTTCGGTCTATGCGATTGAAATGGATCCGGAAGATTACGCGCTCATCGCCGCCAATGCGGAGCGCTTCGGCGTCACGAACCTGATTCCGATCCTCGGCCAAGCGCCAGATGCCTGGAAAGGATTGCCGGAGCCGGATGCCATTTTCGTTGGTGGCAGCGGCCGGCATGTTCGCGGACTTGTCGAGCAGGCTTTTGAAAGACTGAAAGCGGGCGGCCGATTGGTCGCTAACGTCGGCAGCATCGAGAACTTGGCCGAGGTTCGCAAGGTCCTGCACAAAGCGGCCGGCGATACGAAGGTGCTGATGATCAACATCGCCCGCGGCAACGATCAACTCGATCGGCTGCGTTTTGAATCGCTGAACCCGACGTTTTTGATCGTCGCAGTGCGGGGGAAGTGAGAGGAAGAAGGGGAGACAATGTGAGGGGGTGACAAGATGACAGGGAAGAGTTGGTTTTGGGTAATTGTTCTATCTCTTGGCTTGCCAGCGGTGCCGCTGTTTATCGCGCATCGGTCGGTCGCTGAGGAACCGGCGACAACAACTCGCGAGTGGCGGTTGACGAAATCAATCTCTGCGGCAGAAGCCCATCAGGCTGCGGCGGCGGATGAGAAGTTTGTCTATGCGATCACCAATGAAAAGGTGGCGAAGTACGACCGCAAGTCGAGCGAGCGGGTCGCGGTGAGCACTGGGGCAGCGCTCCATCTCAACAGCGGGTTTTTTCTGGATGGCAAGCTGTATTGCGCTCACTCCAATTTTCCGCGGTTGCCAGAACAAAGCGAAATCAAGGTTCTCGATCCGGAGAGCATGCAGCTCACTGTGTTCAAATACTTCGGCAACTTCGGCGGCAGTTTGACTTGGGCTGTCAAACGCGAGGGTCATTGGTGGTGCAACTTTGCGCACTACGGCGCGGCCAATGACCGGACATTTGTCGTTCAACTCGATGAGAAGTGGCAAGAGACGGGCCGTTGGACATATCCGCCTGAAGTGATTCGCCAGATCGGCCTGGCCAGCATCAGCGGCGGCCTGTGGCACGATGATTCATTGCTCGTGACCGATCACGACCACCGGGTGCTCTACCGTCTGAAAGTTCCCCGCGCGGGCAAAGTGCTGGAATTCGTCAGCCAAGAGAAAGCACCGTTCACAGGCCAGGGGATTGCGTTCGATCCAGTGACCGGCGGTCTGGTGGGCATCGACCGGTCGAAGAAGGAGATTCTATTCGCGGAACTGGTGAAAGTAGAAGTGAAACAGCGGCCCTGAAACCTACTCGCCACTCAAATTGCCGGCGAACAGGCCCTTGATCGTGGCGATCAAGCCGATGATGAACAGGATGGGCGGATAAATGAAGATCACGCCCAGGGCCAGAGCGCCAAAGAACCAGACGACGGCGATGACCATCATCGCAATGCCGCCCAGCACGCTGCTGTCCCACGTTCGTTCCGGCTTCGGGGGCTGATACGAACCCTGATAGCTGGGCAGCGAGCTGGGCATCGATTGCGGATGAACCTGCGGCGCTGCGTAAGCGGCCTGCAGTTGGTAATCGTTGAAGTCCTCGTCGTCTCCGAACGGTGACTTGGTCGTCGCAGGCGCGGGCCAGGAATTGCCGCCAGTGTTGAAAGATGTCGGCCCAACCGGTGTCGCGACCGGTTCGGCTTCAAACAGTTCTTCCAGCGTAAAAACCGATTTGCAGGCGGGGCAGCGACCTTGCTTGCCCAGGGTCCCAGCGGGCACAAGCAGCCGCTTATCACAATTGGGGCAGAGCACGGGAACTTTGTCTTCGGGCACCGACATAACCAATCCTTTGCGAGTAACTGCGCACCTGGAGTCAATTCAACGAGAATCAAAGTATAACTTTTGTGCCCGTCACTTGAACATCATTTTGTGGCATTATTTCCACCCGATTTTTCTGACCTTTGTGACACTGCCGCCCGCTGATACTTCTCCCGCAGCGTGGGCAGCAGTTTTAGGGCGTTGCCGAAATAGATCTTCTGCAAAACTTCATCCGGCAAATAGACGCCGTAGATATTCCACAGCCCTTGCGGCGGAAACTCTTTCTCCGAGTACGGAAAATACTCGTCTTCGGTTTCGAAGAACCGCCAGTAGAGTTTCAGCGGCTCTTCAGGCCAAGGACCGTCCGTGCCCAGCAGCACGCGGTCTTGATACTTGAGCAGGAACTTTCTCGCGGAATACGGCTGCCTGCCCAGTTCAGAAATGCGAGACGCAACTTCGACGTGCAAATTGGGGTAACGATCCAAAGCAGTCGCGACGGAACCTAAATCTTCGGCATTGCTATCGACATGAGCGCCGACGAATGTCGTTTTCGGATGCCGCTCGACGACGTGATGAAAGGCGGCCAGCAGTTCTTCACGTCGTGGGAACTTTGACCCGTAAAAGCTCCATTCGGGCCGGCGATGGAGCTCCTCCCAGCGCTCATTCTTTTCGTCAATAGGCAAAAAGAATGCGGCCGGATCAGCAACGTGAATCAGCACGGGAAACTTGAGTTCGGCACACGCAACCCAAATCGGATCGAACCGCGGATCGTCTATCTTAATCTGAGTCCCATCGGCATTTTTGTACTCCAGGCCAAAGGACTTGAAAATCTTCAGGCCAATACAACCGCGCTCCTTCGCGTCCGCGAGCGCCGCCGCCATCCGCCGGGCAAAATCAGGCCGGTTGCAATCCCAGGTCGCGGGATCATCGGCCTGGCCTGCGCCCTGCCAATCGAGATTGGCGAACATCGCGAATCGATCGGGGTATTTGGTGAGCAAGTATTTGGCATGTTCATCGATTTTGTCTCCCAACAAGCCATCCTGACTCACGCACAGGGCAATCCCCTGCCGGTCCATCACCTGCACGAACGCATCGAGCTGCTCAGCAGAATGCTTCGTGCGAATGCGGAAGTGAGAGTGCAAATCGATGGCGGGAAACTTCGCGCCCCGCAAACGACTCTGCGGCACCTTCAGCAGCAACTGCGGCCGAAAGTTCTCGAGGAGCAGTTGACGGCCCTCGCGGCCATCGAGCGGCGGGTCTTGCGCACGCACATCAACGCCCACAAGCACAGCGAGAACAATCATCCAGCGATGCATCACCGTAAGCTCCTCGCGCAAACGAACGTCAGGCCCCAACGATCCACTCCGTGTGATACGATAATACACTCTCCGCCCGCTGCCGATGTGATGAGCATGAGTGCCGACGTAACCGAGCGACAATCTGACGACGATAAGCAGCGCTCGCGCGACTTGAGCCTGCGGAGCACGCAGCCTCCCACGCAAGCCCCCGGCTACGAGGCCCAGCGGCTGCTCGGCACCGGCGCGTATGGCGAAGTGTGGGTCGGCCTCGATCTGAACACCGGCCGCCGCGTGGCGATTAAGTTCTATGCCCATCGGCGGAGCGTCGATTGGTCGCTGCTGTCGCGCGAGGTCGAGAAGCTAGTCTTTCTTTCGGCCGACCGGTATGTCGTGCAGTTGCTCGATGTCGGCTGGGATGCCGATCCGCCGTATTACGTGATGGAGTACATCGAAAACGGCTCGCTCGATGAGTTGCTCCGCAAGCAGGGGACGCTCTCCGTTGCCGATGCAATGGAACTGTGGAAGGAAATTTGCACCGGCCTGGCTCACGCGCACGGCAAGGGTGTGTTGCATTGCGATTTGAAGCCCGCGAATATTTTGCTCGATACCGATCATCGCCCGCGGCTGGCTGATTTCGGGCAATCGCGGCTCTCGCACGAGCAGCGACCCGCGCTCGGCACGCTGTTTTATATGGCACCCGAGCAAGCCGACCTGCAAGCGGTGCCCGACGTGCGCTGGGACGTGTACGCGCTCGGCGCAATTCTGTATTGTCTGATCGTCGGCCTGCCACCCCATCGCAACGATGATTCGGTCACTCACATCGATACCGCCGGCGATCTGGCAGATCGGCTAGCCCGCTATCGCAAGCTGATCACTTCCGCGCCGCTCCCTACCGAGCATCGCCGCGCGGCCGGCATGGACCGCGCCTTGGCCGACATCATCGATCGTTGCCTCGCGCCGCATCCTGGCGATCGTTTTGCGAATGTGCAAGAAGTGCTCGATGCCGTGAATGCCCGCGATCAATCTCGCGCGCGTAGGCCGCTGCTGGTGTTGGGTTTTGTCGGGCCGCTGATTCTGCTGTCGGCCATGATGTTCTTCGGCTTTCGAGGCTATGAACAAGCGCTGAGCGAGACTGCCTCGGTTGCCCGTCAACGGGCGGTCGAGAACAACGACTTTGCCGCGCAGCTCGCCGCGGAAAAAGTGACGGTGAAAATCGCCAATTTTTTTGAACTGTGCCGCCAGGAAGGCGCTCGGCACGAGTTGGCGGAAATATTGACGCCCGTGCTCGCCAGTCTGCCGCTGCGCACGCTCAGTAACCCCCAAGCGACCGACGATGAGATTAACCGCGCCCGCGGCGCCTTCGTCGCCGAACATCAGCGCGGCAAGCTTAACGAGTATTTAGACAGGCGACTGGCCACCTATCGGTTGGCTGCTGAAAAAGATCCGCGGGCCCCTAAGTTCGCGAGCATTTTCGTGACCGATCGTTTCGGCACGCAACTGGCCGTCGTGTTCGACGAAGAAGCGGTGGCCAGCAACATCGGCCGGAACGTCGCTCATCGCTCGTACTTCAGCGGCACGCACGAAGTGCAGGAACTGCCCCGGCCCAGCGCGAATGCGCGGCATATCGAGCAGACATATCTATCGAATGTTTTTCAAAGCTCTTCCACGCGCCGCTGGAAGGTCGCGATTTCTACGCCGTTAATCGATGAGCAAGGGGAGTTCAATGGCGTGCTAGTTCTGACCGTCAACGTCAGCGATCTTGAATTGGTCGGCTCGACCTCTTCCGATGATCGCTTTCCGGTCCTCGTTGATGGCCGCCCGGGAGAATTAGCGGGTACGATCTTGCATCACCCGCTGTATGAACAAATACAAGCTTCCAAGGGTAAATTGCCCAAGGAACTGTTTGAAAAACGCGTTCCCACGGAAATGATGCATGGCGAGACGCGCAACAACCAGGCCGGCGGCAACTACCAGGATCCGCTCGGCGAGCATGAGTTGGGCGCTAAGTACAAACGGCCTTGGATCGCGGTCGCTGCCCCAGTGAAGCTGCCCGATGCTTCGCAGGCGGATACAGGTCTGGTGGTCCTCATGCAAGAAGACTTCCGCCGCGTGATCAGCCCCGTGCAGCAACTGGGCGGCCGGCTGCTCCGCGAAGGGCTGATCGCATTGACGGCCGTCGTCCTCCTCAGCGTCGGCCTGTGGTGGTTTGTCATCCGCCTGTTCCGCGAGCCGCGCCAGACCATTCGCACTTCGACGCTAGGTTCGTCCCAATCCACCCCGCTGCACGATGTGCAAACCCTGGCGCAGACGCTGCGGCAACGAGGGAAGGACGGCCAAGGATGAAGCTGGAATTGATGATTGCAGATTGACGATTTCAGATTGCAGAATGAAAAGCGAGTGGACCACAATGAAGGCGATCCATTTCCACAGACCACGTCAACCAACTGGGACAAACCATGAAAATCATTCGCTACTCCGACTCGACCGGTGAAATTCACTACGCTGCTCGGGAAGTCACTGCCTCCGGCAATCGTGATCTTCAAATTGAAGGCGACATTTTCGGCGAGTACCGCGTGACGGACCGCCCCGCCCACGTGGCCAAACTGCTGGCCCCGGTCGAGCCGAAGGCGTTTCTGTGCATTGGCCTCAACTATCGAAAGCATGCCGAAGAGGGGAAGTCGCCGATTCCCAAATGGCCTGTGCTGTTCATGAAGTCCCCCGCCGCGGTGCAGAACCCGGGCGATCCGATTGTCATTCCCAAGAAGCTGGAAAGCACACAAGTCGATTACGAATGCGAGCTGGCCGTCGTCATCGGCAAGCGCTGCAAGAACGTGAGCAAAGCCAATGCGCTCGACTATGTGCTGGGCTATACCTGCGGCAACGATGTGAGCGCCCGCGATTGGCAAAAGGACTTTGGCGGCTCGCAATGGTGCCGCGGCAAGACGTTCGACACTTTCGCGCCACTGGGCCCGGTGCTGGTCCTCAAGGACGAAATCTCAAATCCCAACGCCCTCAACATCAAGACCATCCTCAACGGCGAGACGATGCAAGATTGGTCCACCAATGACATGATTTTTGATGTGCCGACGCTGATCGAGTTTCTCAGCGGCAGCACCACGCTGCTACCGGGCACGGTCATCATGACCGGCACGCCCCACGGCGTCGGCGCCGCCCGCAAACCACCCGTCTTTCTAAAGGCGGGGGACAGCATCACGGTCGAGATCGAAAAGATCGGCCAGTTGACCAACCCCGTGATCGACGAAATGTAGGATGCCATCTCTCTACGGTCGTTCGCCCAGCAGCCAGGCGATCAGGCCCTTTTGCACATGCATCCGGTTGGCGGCTTGGGGAATCACGGCGCTGTAGTGGCCGTCGATCACGTCGGCGGTCACTTCCTCGCCGCGCTTGGCGGGCAGGCAATGGAGGAAGACAGCACCTTCGGGCGCTGCTTCCATGAGCGCGACATCGACCTGATAATCCTTGAAGACCAGCTTCCGCTGTTCGGATTCCGCCTCTTGCCCCATGCTGGTCCAGACGTCGGTGTAAACGCCGATCGCGCCGCGGACTGCTTCCCGCGGCGTCGCGGTTTGCAGCAATGTTAGCTCGGGCACTTCTAGTTGAAGTTGCGCTAGGAACGCGGCGTCAAAGGTGTAGCCCGCGGGCGAAGCCACGGCGAATTCCATTCCCAGCTTGCCGCAGCAGACGGCCAGACTGCGGGCGACGTTGTTCGAATCGCCGACGAAGGCCAGCTTCCTGCCCTTGAGCGGACCGTGAATTTCTTCGAGCGTGAACAGGTCGGCCAAGGCCTGACAAGGGTGAGCGCCGTCGGTCAAGCCGTTGATGACCGGGCAGTTGCAATATTGGGCCAGCTCTTCGATCCGCGCGTGAGCATTCGTGCGGCAAACGATCAGATCGACGTAACTGCTCAGCACCTGTGAAAAGTCGGCCGTCGATTCACGTTTTCCCCACCCAACGTCCTGCCCCAGAAAGAGCGTGGTGCCGCCCAGGTGGGCCATCGCGGTCTCGAAGCTGACCCGCGTGCGGAGGGATTGCTTTTCGAAGAGCATCGCCATTACGCGCCCTGCCAATAACGGCTCGCGAATGCCCGCGGCCAGATCACGCTTCAGCTCGTGCGAAAGCGCAAAAATCTTATGAATATCTTCGGTAGTCAATTCAAACAACGTCAAAACATGTCGCATCACGGCGGCGCCTTCCTCAAGAAAGAGGGGCAGGAAATCGAGACAGAATATTTATTAGGAGCGGGGCAAATTCTGCAGCATCTCTGCCAGAATATCGCACCCTTCTTCGGCCTGCTCATCGGAGAGATTCATCGCCGGCAAGAGGCGAATGGTCGTCCCTTGCGTGCAATTGATGAGCAGCTTGCGCTCGAGACAGGCTTGCACCGCCGGGTTGCCATCGACGGTCAGTTCGACGCCGATCATTACCCCGGCAACGCGCACTTCTTTGATAATGTCGCACTGCTGCTGCAACTTCGTCAGTCGGCGGCGGAAGATCTCGCCCAATTGCTTCGCGTTTTCAAGCAGCCCTTCTTCTTCGATGGTCTCGAACGTCGCGATGCCCGCCCGCGCGGCAATCGGGTTGCCGCCGAACGTGGCCGCGTGCATGCCAGGGCGGAGCGCGGGAGCAATCTCGCGCTTAGCGATCAGCGCTCCGCCGGCAATGCCGCCGCAAACGGCTTTGGCCAAGGTCATCACATCGGGAGTGACGCCGAATTTTTGATAGGCGAACCACTCACCCGTCCGGCCGCAACCGGTTTGCACTTCGTCGAACATCAGCAGCAGGCCCCGTTCATCGCACAACTCGCGCAGTCCCTGCAAAAAACCAGCGGGCGGAATGCGTACGCCACCTTCACCTTGAATCGGCTCGATCAGAATGGCGCAGGTTTCGTCATCGACGAGTTTCTGCGTCGCTTCCAGGTCGCCAAAAGGAGCATAGATAAAGCCCGGCAACATCGGCTCGATGCCGTGATGATACTTGGGCTGCGCGGTCGCGGTGACGGAACCCATTGTCCGGCCATGAAAGCCGCCGGTAAACGTGATGATCTTGTATTTTCCTTTTGGGGCGTGCAGCCGAGCAATTTTGATGGCCGCTTCGTTGGCTTCGGTGCCACTATTGCAGAAGAACGCCTGGCCTCCGAAGCTCCGCTCGTTGATGGCCTGAGCCCAGCGGCCTTGCACATCCATGTGCCACGTGTTCGGCACATGAATCAGCGTGGCGACCTGTTCCTGCACGGCTTGCACGACCTTGGGCGGGCAATGACCAAGCAGATTGCAGCCCCAGCCGGGGAAGAAATCGAGATAGCGGTTTCCTTCGCTGTCCCAGACCAGCGAACCTTCGCCGCGGACCAGGTTCACGGGATAGCGGTTGTAATTGGCGATCACGTGCTGCTTGAAGAGCGCAACGGTCTCGGCGGAACTGAGCCCCACGGCGGTAGTCATGTTTGCAATCTCCGTTTTTCGACTTACTCCCTCTCCTCGTGTACTCACGGGGAGAGGGCCGGGGTGGTCTGATAAAAGGTTTTAATTGTTGGCAGTGATTGGCGTTGCGCGGTTTTGTTTGGTGCGTTTGGGTTTGGGGTTTGCTTCACGATACAGGAG
>JAYTUF010000158.1:0-2619 GCA_043744755.1 Anatilimnocola sp. | reverse complement strand
TGCGACCGCCCGTACGCGGTCGCACCACTGTCAAGGGCGGCGTGCGCCATCGCCAAATTGGCGTAGCACCAGTGCAACAATTCGCCAACTGTTGATCGAGCCTTCGCCATCCAACTGCTCTCCGCCGCCGAACTTGCTGTTCCAAAGAATCCGCAGGAGGCATGATTTTACTCATCGGTGGATTGATTCTGCCGAAACAATCGTAGATGTCAAGAACTTTTGCAATGGACGGGGACGGACCGCCTTTGTCTTGCCTGAGAGGTTTAATCAGCATCATTCTGGGGCACGGCCGGATGATGTTGCCTTGGAACACCGCTTACTTTGTGCGCGGCTCATACGAAACGCCCTCCAACGGCATGGTATCTTCCGCTGTGAACCACTAAAAGCTCGCAATGGCGTCGAAAACGACGTTATCGCCATCTTCTTAAATGCACTTTCCCTAATAGTACATCGCGCAAAATTCCGAAATGGTAATTGACGGCGAACCTGTGGACGAATAGTCTGTCATATCTTTCACTCATGTAACGTGCCCCTATTATCGCCGGGGGTGATGGTTGCGTTTCGATTGGTTCCTCCCCGTTCTGGCCCCGCCATGCAACTTAAATCGCTGAAACTGTTCTGCGATATCGTCGGGCGGCGGAGCTTTTCCCGGGCAGCGACCGAAAATGGCATCTCCCAGTCGGGGGCCAGCCAGGTGGTCAACACGCTGGAAGAGGAACTGGGCGTCAAGCTGCTGGACCGCACCCGCCGGCCGTTTCAACTCACGCCCGAAGGGGAGATTTATTACGACGGCTGCCGCAAGATGGTGCAGCAGTACTTCGCCCTGGAAGAGCAGGTCCGCACGCTGCACGAAGAGGTGGCCGGGCGGGTCAGCGTGGCCTCGATCTATTCCATCGGCTTGTCGCACATGAACCGCTTCGTGCAGAGCTTTCTGTTGTTGCATCCCAAGGCCAACGTACGCGTGCAGTATCAGCATCCTGACCGGGTGTATGAATTGGTCGAGACCGATCAGGTCGATTTGGGCCTGGTCAGCTTTCCGAAATCAACCCGCGCCATCAAAGCCACGCTCTGGCGGGAAGAGCCGATGGTGCTGGTCTGTGCGCCGCAGCATCCGCTGGCCCAGCGCGAACGAGTGACGCTCGCTGAACTGCAAGATCAAGAAATGGTCGCCTTTGAAAGCGACCTCGAGATTCGCGCGGAGATTGATCGCACGCTCGCGGCGGCCGGCGTTGAAGTGCGGATTTCGATGGAGTTCGATAACACCGAAACAATCAAACGCGCGGTCGAGATCAACGCGGGAGTGAGTCTGTTGCCGGCACCGACCGTCGATCGTGAGATTGCAGCCGGTGCCTTGGTGGCGAAAGCCCTCGCGGGGACGGAACTGAAGCGTCCCATTGGCATCATTCAGCGCCGCGGCAAAGAACTGGGGCAAACGGCCCAGCGGTTCATGCGGCTGCTGCTCAAGAATCCGGCCAGTGACTCCTTGGATGGATCGCTCGAAGCGGCCCATGAAGTTGCCGCCCTCGATCTCGACGACGAGCAGGATGACACGGATGTAGCGCCGGAAGATTCGGCGCTGGCAGCCGAGGCCGTCGCAATCGCGGCGGGTTCGGCGCGGTCCAAAGTTTCGTAACTCTGGCCGCTGTGACGAATGCCCTTCGGTAAATTCGTCGCAGCGGCGCTCCGCAGGTGCGTTGGCCATGACAATCGAATTTGAAAACGGCTTGCCCAAAAAGCAAGGCTTATACGACCCGGCCTTCGAGAAGGATAGCTGCGGCGTGGGCTTCATTGCGCACTTGAAGGGGCACCGCAGCCATAGCATCGTCCGCGACGCGCTCGAAGCGCTCAAGAACATGGGCCACCGCGGCGCTTGTGGCTGCGAAACGAACACCGGCGACGGCGCGGGGATTCTCACCGCCATTCCCGATGAGTTCATGCGCGCGGAAGCGCAACGGCTGTTCATGGCAACGCTGCCGGAGATTGGCCGGTATGCGATTGCGATGGTCTTTCTGCCAAAGGACCCCGCCGAGCGAGACATCTGCAAGCAAACGCTGGAGAAGTATGTCAAACGGCAAGGGCAAGTTGTCGTTGGTTGGCGACCCGTGCCGACGAATGCCGCGCTGGCCGATGTTGGTCCCACGGCGCTCAAGGCGGAACCCGTTGTCGAGCAGTTGTTCGTGACGGCGGCTCCGGATGCCGACCGAACCGCGTTTTGCCGGCAACTGTATCTGATCCGCAAGCAGACGTTTCACGCGCTACGGAAAGAGACGCTCACGCAGCGGCACATGTATTACGTCTGCAGCATTTCTTCGCGGATCATCATCTACAAAGGGCAACTCACCGCGCCGCAAGTGCCGCTGTATTATCCCGATCTGCTCAACCCGGCCTATACCAGCCACCTGGCGATGGTCCACTCACGGTTCAGCACCAACACGTTTCCCTCGTGGGAACGGTCGCAGCCGATGCGGTTCATGTCGCACAACGGCGAAATTAACACGCTCCGCGGCAACGTGAACTGGATGGCCGCCCGGCAAGGTCAGCTTGAAAGCGATCTGTTCGGAGATGATCTGAAAAAATTGTTGCCGATCACCGATCTTTCGACCAGCGACAGCGGCATCT
>JAYTUF010000157.1:0-10191 GCA_043744755.1 Anatilimnocola sp. | reverse complement strand
GATTCGCCTGAGCCCGCAACTTGGTATTCAGGTCGGTGCTTTGCAAAGCCATCTTGGCTTCCGAAACCTTTTTGCTGAAGTACGATTGCAAGCCCTCTTCCAGATCATCCGCACTCTCGACCTGGCTCATCGTGCCGCCGAAATAAGGCCAATTGAAATCCTCAGGCAAATAAAGCTGCACTTGGCTCTGCTCGACGTTGATGTTGCGAGTGCGGATCAGCGGGAAGTTGACTTGCTTGAGCGTGGAAAGTTTTCCCAGGCTGCCGCCGTATTTGATCTCGACCGAATAATCGCCGCTGCCGGCCGGCGTCTTGATAAGCGGAATCCGCATCTCGCCAACAATGGCCGGCGAATGCTCGACGGGCTTCACGGGTTGACCTTTGACAACCGCCGTCCACAATTTCGCGCCCGCGGGCAGGACGATTTCCAGATACTGCTCGGTGCTGTTGTTCACTTGAAATATGACGAGCGCGCGATAGCCGCCGGCGTCATCGACGACCAGCGTCGTGCGGGCGAATTCGATCCGGGCTTTGGCGGTTTGCACCTGCTGATTCTGCTGCGTCTTGAACGTCAGGCTGGGCGTTTGATCGCCGACACCGACATAGGCCTGCGTCACGTTCTGGCCGCCGCCCGCTTGTTCACCGAGCAGACGAATCACTTCCTGCCAGGCCTGTTGTTGTCGCGACAGAGGTTCCAGTCCCGCGCGTTTCACTTCCACCACTTCATCGCGGCCGACATTCTCGATGACGACCAGCCGCTGCGTCGTCGTGCCCGTGAGCGAGCGCGGAATGGCGACGTCCTGCGGCTTATCGGTCAGCAGGCGATCGTGCTCGACGATCACGCCCAGGCGATCGGTGACATCGTCTTGCAGCGAGAGGGTGACGAGCAGCCAACCGGGCACCGGTTGCCCGGCGTTGGTGGCCGGCTCGATCTTCTTCCGCTGCAGCAGGCTGGCTTCCTGCGGGATGCGAATCCGGGCGGTGCGGAGCGTATCGGGGAGCAGGAATTGAATCTCGTGAATTCCCGCTTCGGCGATTTGATATTCCAGCAGGAGCGTTTCTTCAATCGCGCGCCGGGTGACCTTGACGTTGCTCACCGTGCGAACCGTGACCCGCGGCGTCTTGCGAGTCAGCTTGAACGTGGCGGCGTAATCACCCGCGCGATACTTGAGCACGGTGCGGGCCAGCGGTTGCTGGTCGGCCTTCAGCCAACCGTGCGTTTGCTGGAGCAGACCCGCTTCGGCGTTCTTCAGATTCGTGGCTTGCACATCGGTATCGGGATCGGAGAGGACGACAATCTCTCCCTGCTGCCGTTCGACGCCCAGCACGCTGATGACCGGCGCTGCGACCTCTTCCCACTTCTCGCGGCGGGCAAATCGGCCTAGCAGCGTGAGCGTGAATTCGTTCTCGCGACCATCGAGCAACTGCACGCTCAGCTTTTTGCGGCCGCTGGGGGCATCGTTCACGATGGACCAATTCAGATTGTCCGGCAGGAGTTGATCGAGTTCAAAACCGGCCGGCAGCAGCACATCGACGTGATACAAAGGCTGCCCTTGCGGCAGAAACTTGATGCTCGATTCGAGTGTCGTCTCCCGATCAGCGATGCGGAGGATCGAGCGCACTTCGGCCGACGTGGTGACGGCAGTTTCGGCCGCATTCAAGCGGAGCACGAACTTCTCGCCCGCGCCGGAGGTAACGAAGCGATAGACCTGATAGGGCCGCAGATTCAAGATGGAAGGATCTTCCGCATCAGCGGCCTGGACGGCGGTGGCTAACTTCTCGTCGCTGTCGGCGCGAACCAGGCCGACGGCGGATTCCGTCCGCAGTTCCAAGCGTGGACTGCGGCGGACCATGATCTCGCCCTGTTGCAAGGCAGCGCCGCTGACGAAGACGGCCGGAGCGTCGAACGTGGCAAACTCGCCGGTGCCGATGCGGCCCCGCTTCGAGAGGACCAGCGTGATCTTTTCCGAACTGGTGGCCGGCTTGAGGAGCGTGACTTCGACCAGTTGCCGGGCGGCGTCGGGCTTCACTTGCCAGCCGCGGAGGTTCTCGCTGACGACTTGCTCGATGGAGTAACCCAGCGGCAACGAGAATTCAAACTGATCGCGGGTGCCGCGGCCGAAGCTGAGCTCGGCGAGCCAAGTGAGCCGGAGCGCGTCTTCCCGCACATCGAGCACGCCGGTGCTTTTCGAAGTCAGGCTTTGATCGATCTGCCCGATGGCCACCTTGGGCCGCCATTGCAGATCGAGCCGGCCGCCGCCACCGCCGGCGAGCGTTGTTTCGATCTTCTCATTCGCGGCTTTCGTTTCAAAATTGTCCCGGTCAAAGGTGCTGGCGATTCGCACTTCGGTCAAAGCGTCGGGCACGGTCAGCGTGAGACGATTGGCACCGCCGAGAGGCAGCGAAGCAGCTACTTGCCGCCAGCCGCCGCGGCGGGTGAGGCCCAAACGGAAGGAAACTTCCGCCTCCTTGCGACCGGCACCTTGCGCATGGAGCACAATCACGCCGCCGGTGTGGCCATCGGGCGCGTTCGGCGCGGCGTTCATGGCTTGTTGAGCCGGCTGTTGCTGCGGTAGGGCTGGCTGCGGAGCGACGACTTGCAGCCGGGCCGGTTTGCCATCGAGCGTGGCCTTCACCAGCACGCCGCCGGAGAAGGGAAGCGGAATGGCGACGGCTTTATCGCCCAATACGTCAATCGTTAGCTTGCCGGTTACGACCAGTTCGTCGGTCGCCGATAGGGTCGCTTCATAGACGGCCGAGAGGATCGCGTAATCCGTTGGTGCCGGCTTCACGTCCTTGGGCTTATCGGGATGAGCCCGGTTCCAGAGCTCGATGAACTTCGCATAGGGAATCAGGACCTTCTTGGCCTGGTTCGGGCCATCTTCGACATTCGGATCATAAGGAATGATGATCGCATCGGCGGGCACCGTGACCACGCCGCCTGGATCGAGCAGCGGCAGGAACTCCTTGATGTCGATCACCTTGATCGGTTCCGCTGGCGGCGGTTGAGCGAACGATTCGTGGTTGTTGCCGAGCAATAGGGTTATGAGCAACAGGGGCGCGATGATCGTGCCAGTGACGGTCGTGAGGGGCACTGTGGTGGTCGTTACCGGTCGGCAACAATCGGCGGGGAGCCGAGCGAGAATCGCGCGCCACAACGACATCGCGACCGACGCCAGCAGGAAATAAGGAATCAAGGCACAGGCGGCGAAGAACGCGTAATCAAACACCAGCCCCAGTTCATCGAGGGCGCTGGTCAGCAGCACGGGGACGGAACTGGCGAGCAGGAAGATGATGACGTAGCTGGCCTGTTGTTTGGCTGGACGATGCGTGAGGGCCACGCCCATCAGAAACACCAGCAGACCCACGCCCCAGGCGGCATACCAGATCCGCGTAGTATCGACGAGCGTCGCCTGCAGATGCGGCGCGACGCCCAGGCTGCGAAAGGTCTCGATCGTCGCATTCCGCGGCGGCGTGAAGTCGATGGGCAGGCTGCTGACGCCGTCGAGGGCGGCGAACGAGGCGTAGGCTTTTTCCCGGTCTCCAAGCAGGGCGAACTGAGCTGACTGAATGGTCTGAGCCATTGGCAGTCCTTCACCGCTGATCGGCCCGCTGGGTTCGTTCTTCTGCGGCTCCTCCGGTTTGGCTTCGGCTTGGGGCGGTGGTGGAGCGGTCTCGGCGGGCGCTGGTTTCGGCGCTGGAGCAGCCATCGGAGTTGCGCCGAAGGCATCCAACACCGGTAGTGCAGTTACGGGCGGGAGAGGCATGTCCGCGTCCATGACAGGGGCAGGGGTGGCTGCTTGTGGTGCATTGTAATATCGTTCGTCGCGGGCCATCGATTTGGAATCGTCAACGAGAACACTGCTTCTCCTACTAAGTAGAGAGAGGCTGGCATACGAACTCTTCACCTCTCCAACCGAGTTCTCCCGATACTCGCCCACGCCACCTCCCAACTCATAAATCAACCCCGCCACCTGCAACGCTGCCAGCGGTCGCCGCGGCTTGCCAACGGGCGAAACGGTGCCGCCGCTGCTGCGGAGTTCATAACCGCTGGGCAGGATCAACTGCCATTGCAGATCCGCCTGCGGCACTTCGCGGTCGGCTTCGTTGCCGGTGCCACGCAGCAGCAACTTGGGCGCGAAGGCATTTACGGTCGGGGCCAGGCTCAGGGGTATGCCAGTCGTTTCGTAAACGATTTGCACGCGGCGAACTGGCAAGTCCTCGCGCGGCGGCAGGCTAACGAGCAGTGCATTCCCTTCCTTCTGCGGCTTCGTCGGCTGGCCATCGACCAGCATCGTCCACAGCACCGCATCGCCGGGGAGCGAGACTTCCAGGATCGAAGCCTTGGTCACCAGGTCGTACCGCGCGATCGATTGCGTCAAACCATTGGCAGAAATCCGGGTGAGGAGTTCCGCCCGCTGGGCAATCGCGCTGGGGAGCACATGCTGCTGCCGGCGCACGACGGCCACCTTGATCGAACCATCGCGGCCGGAGTAGCCATAGGCCCCGATCAGCCGGCGATCACCGGCGGTTGCCGGTTGTTCCGGCAGGTAACGAGCTTGATAGAGTTCTGCTTCATCGACCGTGCGGTGCGCGGTCGTCGGTTGCACTTCCAGTTCCGGCGAACCCTCGAGCCAGGCAAACGCCGACTGAAACTCGACATCCTCGGCCTGCACGAGAGGCAGCGTGAAGGCTTTGAGTTCATTGGCCGTCAGCGGCTGTTGAAAATCAATCATCAGCCGAATCTCGCCCGCCTGCCGTTCGGCCAGTTGCACAACCCACCGCCGCCGCTCGCCATCGACGCTGCTCCGTTGTTCCTTCACGAGCACGCTGTCCAGGCCCGTGATGGTGATCTCCTTGGGCGTCGTCGCCGGCAGCGAGAAGACCAGTTGCCGTGTGCGGGCTTCGCGAACCTGATAGACGAGTTCGTAATGGGCTTTGAGATTGTCGGGCAGCACTTGCAGGAACGAAAACACCTCGGCCGCCAGCGAGGGCTGCTTTCGTTCGATCAAGAACTTGGCCGCGAAGGGCCGCGATTCAAACCGGTAGGCGGCCGCGGTCGTCACGCCGCCGAGGCCTTGCGCCAGCTTCTCATTTTCGAGCAGTGGCACGAGGCCGCTCACCTCTTGCGGCTGCACTGCCAGATCGTCAATCGTTTGCACCGCGATGGCCCCGGTCTCGCGCGAGGCGCCTTCAATTTCCAGTTGCGGAAAGGTGACGGCTTGCTCTTTCCAATCGGCGAGCCAACCGGCCGGATTGCTCGACGCGCGGACGATGATCTTGCTCCGCTGTCCCGCCGCGACCCGGCCGGCCAGCGTGACAATCAGCCGTGTGCTGCCGTCGGCCAGTTCATACCGTTCGATCCGCAGCGGCTGATTGTTGTCTCCCAGCACTTCCTGCACCCGCCAACCCAGCGGCGCTTTCAAACGAACTTGAAACAAATCTTCCGCGAGCGGCGAAACGATGAACCCACCCCGCAGCTCATGCCCTTGATCGCTGAGCGAGAGGAGCAAGCTGGTCGCGACCACCAGCCCGGAATCGGGCCGCACGAAGTTGGCGGACAGATCGTACTGCGTGGCATCGATATACGCGGGCACATAATACGTGGCTACATGGCGGACGTTGGGGGCACCCGGCTCCGCGCGGAAAATGCTCTCCGGCATCGCCTGCGTGAGAATTGCCGAATCGATGGGGAGGAGTTGCTTGGTCGTCAGCTCTTGCGGTTCGAGCCGATCTTCGACCAGCAGACCAACCACGGCCACTTCGCCCGCTACATCCAGCGGCTGCAGCCGGGGCAGCTTCCACTTTTGTAAACTGGCGAGCCAATCCTGACCGAGGGCTGGCGAGCGATTGGCGGAGATGGTGATTAGCGTCGAGTCGGTGGTTGCTTCGCTGAGAATCGCTTCGAGAATCTGCCGCCCCTTATCATCGGGCTTGACTTCCCAGCGCGAGAGCCGCTGCGACGTGACGGTTGTCACTTCAAACCCGGCGGGGACCACGAAGCGGAAGCGCTCGACCGGGTCGTGCAAAATGCGGAGCGCGACGTTCACATGCAGCCGTTCGTAGCCGAGCGTGATTTCGTCCACCTGCACAGTCCGGGCGACGACCAGCCGTTGCTCGCGGGCCTGCTTGTTGTTAAGCGACATGACAATCGACATCTGCCCGCGATCGAGCAGCAAGTCAAGCTGCGTGCGGTTGGCCGCTTCGTCGTACTTGCGGCGGACGACGGACGCGCCGCCTTTGATTTCGACATTGCCGGCCACGGATAAATCGAGCGTCGCCGAAGTCGCCGTCGGCAGCGTGATTTGCAAGGTTTGCAACGCCGCTGCCGCGGGAACAGCCGCGGTCAGTTGCAGTTCGAGTTGATGCTTCCCCTGACCATTGACGAACAGCCGCACCTGGCCCTTTTCGTTGCGCGCAATCGCAGCCGGCTTGCCATCCAGCGTGGCGCTCTTCACGCCGACAGAGCCGAGCGCGAGAGGGACCACGTGCCAGCCTTCGTTGAGCACTTCCAAATCAATCTTGCCCGTGATCTGCGCCCGGCCGTCGTCGATCTTGGCCGAGTAAGCAGCCTGCAGAATCACGACATTCACCGGCCCAACCTTGGCGGCCTTGGCTTGCACCACAGCCAGCAGTTCTTCGTATTCCTGCCGCGTGAGAAAGACGCGGTTCTTGTCGCTTTCGAGAATCACTTGCAGATCGTCGAAGGGGACGAAGATCTCGCGGATCGGTTGTTCGGCCGCGGACTTTGGCGGCGGCGCTGGTTGCGCAGCGGGGACGGCATTCGGCTGCGACATGGCGGTGGTGCCGGAAAATAGGAGCAGCGTTGCGAGTACGAGATGGCACAGACCTGGAGGTCTGTGGCCACGAGTGGAGTTCAACTTATTCATGGCTCGAACCTCCTGCAGTCGGCCGGGGGGCGGGCGGCGTCGCGGTCGTCGTCGTTGTGCCGTCGGGCGTTGTCACTACGGTGCCGCTCGCGGGACCGCCGGGGCGGAACGGTGTTGCACCTTCCGCAGCGCCTGAGGTGGCTGCCGCCGCAGCGACGGCAGACGCGGCGGCTGCTGTGCGGACGGGGCGAGTGGCAATCCAGTGCATCACACCGGGGCAGGCCCAGGCCAGGAATCGCACTTTCCAAACCACAATCACCAAGACAATGGCGGCGAACAACGTGCTCGTAATAATCGCCCGCGCGAGCGTGGGCACCAGCACGGCGATCAGCACGATGCCGACGACGAGGGCGGCCAGATACCAGAGCCGATCACCCACGGGCCGGGCCGTGAGCGCGACGCCGATTATTGCAATGATTAGAAACACCAACACCTGCAGCGCGGTTTGGTTGAGCGAGACCAGATGCAGGGCATCCTCCTTGGTTGGCCGCAGGGACGAGAACAGATACAGTTTGCCATCGGTGGGAAAGTCTCGCCCCAGCGTATCGCAACCAGCGACGCTCTCGCGAATTTGCGTTAATAAGTGGTCGTCGTTGCTACCCGGATCGGGCGGCCAATGGTTACGATTCTCCGCGGTCCAAGGCCCGGTCATTCCCAGCAGGCGCTGTTCTTCCGGCATGTAGGCCGCGAGATAAACCTGCTGCACGGCGGTTTCATCATCCAAAAACGTCGGCACGCGGAGGTCGCCGGCGCTCCCCTTGTAGGTGTAGCGCAGTTCAACGACCACGGGCGTATCGGGCGAGTGGCCGACGAGCGGAATGAACAGGTTGTCCTTTTCGTCCCGCTCCAAGTTGGCCGCCTGGCCATTGATCCGGAGTGGCTGCGTATCGAAGGCGGTCTTCACATCGACGGTCGGCGGAAGCTGCACTTGAATGCGCTGCTTGGCGCTCCGCATCCGGTACATGGCCTGCACGGTGAGTTGACCGCTGCGAGTCGAAACAATCCGCACCAGCCCCAGCTCGACACTGGTCTTCTTGACAGATTCCAGCTCATATCGCGTGGCCAGCAGCGTGAGGGACCAATCATCGTGAAACTCAAACGCGCGGGCCGCGTCGGGCACGCTGACCTTGAGGTCAACCCGCGGATCGATGGGGCGGAGACCTGTTGCTTCGCCATCGACGCCAATATCAATCGTCTCGGCGCGAGTGGCAGCGATCTGGCCCCAGAAGCGATCAACGCCGACGGCCTTCAGAATTGGCAAGCGAATCTTCACGCCCTTTCCGGCCGCGAGTTCGCCCAACTTTTGTTCCCAGGTGAACTTTACCAGCACGGGGCCGAGCAGCTCGGCTTCGCCCGCTAACTCGAGCGCGGTGTACCCCGGCGAAACCATGGGTTGCGGATCAATCGCGCGGTCGCGAATGGCGGGCGTTTGATTGCGGAGTTCCTTGACGAGCGTCGTCGGCACATCAAGCCGCAGGGCCTTCACGCCGCTGTATTTCACATCGAACGCAAAAATCGATTCATATTTCACCATCCCTTGCTCGACGCTGGCAATCAGCGTTTGTTGCACTTCGATGTATGGACGGCGGCGTTCGGCTTCGACCTTCAGCCGGGCTGGCTCTTGCGTAAAGGCATAAGCGAGCAACTCTCGCAGCAACGGAAAACGGCCGGCGCGAAGCGATTCCATCCCTTGCATGGCTTCCGTGGGCGAAGTGGGACGCAGGCCCAATTGTTCGGTCGGATGAATCGCCAGGCTCTCCGGCGTATAGACCAGCAGCCGACCTTGCGAGCGGGCGACACTCTGCGGCGCGACGCGAATCACGGGCACGTCGAGCGCCGACTTGGTTCCCGTCGGCGTGAGCAGATTGGGGTCTTCGAGCCGCTTCTGCAACTCGACCAGCAGGGCCACTTTGCCGAGCGCCTTGCGGGAGAGATTGACATTCAAACGAGATTTCGATTTGCGAGTTTCCTTCTTGCCATCGACGATGATTTCAACATCGCGGTCGGCCAAATGATGCGAATCGACTTGCACCGCGGCGGCCCCCGCCGCGCCGACATCGCGGCCCTGAACTTGGCGGACGTCGTAACCTTCGGGCACATCGACTTCCAGTTGAAACACACCTGCCCGCGTAATGGTGTACACAGCAAGCAGCGTGACCGTGGTTTGCTGCGGCTCGATGAAGACCTCGGCCAACTGATCGACTTCGACTTGCGGCTTGACCGATTCCACAGTCAGCGTCAGATCATAAGCGGCCCGCGAATAACGAAAGGCATATGCCCAGGTTTGACCCGCGAGCGGCGCGGGGAGTTCGCCCGCATCGATCTGCAGCAGGTCCAGCCGGCTATCGACTTCGCTGCGGAGTGAATCAGCCAGTCGCACGACCAGAATCCCTTGCTGCCGGCCGACGTCGATTGCGCGGATCACCGGCACCTTCACTTGCTGCCGGGCCATCTCGGCGGGCATCTCTTTGTCGCCGATGAACTTCTCGAGCTCGATCACCAGGTTCTGCGTGCCGCGGGCCGGCTGAAACAGATCGACAGTGATGATCTTGCCGAGCGCGTCGTTCTTCTGCGTCCAGCCCTTCACGTTGTCGTCGAATACATTTACCACATCGTGATCGGCGGGCACCGCGACTTGCAGCTTGCTCAAGTCAGCCCGCGAGATTTCATAAACCAGTGTGGCCCGCGTACGGACGACTCGTTCGTCAATCGTCACTTCCTGCCGCACTTGCACGGTGGCGAGAGCGGTGAGTCCCGCGGCCCCTTCGGCCTTGGGAGTCCAATCGATGCGAACCTGATCAGCAGCACCCACGAAGGCTTCGACAATGGTTTCCTTCTTGTCACCAGGCTTCTCTCCGGGAGCCATCTCGGCCGACGCTTCCGTCGCGGAGAGCTTCGGATGAACATTCACTTTCACGCCCGGCTGCGAGATGCGAATTTCCCAGCGATTGACGGGCGCTTGCGGGGCGTCGAATTGCACGCTGTTAGCGCCAGGTGATTTTGTATAAGCCCGCGCGTAAACAATTTTCAGCGTCAGTTGCTCCGGTTCTTTCCCTTTCTTCTCGAACAGCAGCCGATAGCCCTGGTTCGGATCGTGCAGCAGGCGGGCGGCGTTTTCACCAATCTTGGCGGAACGGATCGCCGCGTCCTTGAGCCGCAACGGCACTTCGTTCCAACCTTCGCGGAGGACTTCGAGCTTGATGGTCGCGGTCACTTCAACGACATCGGCCTTGTCATTGATGACGGCCACGCTATCGATCTCCGAAATCAGTGCGTTAACGGGGGGCTTGATCTCTTCGAGC